>CAZKPH010000117.1:0-7145 GCA_964554605.1 uncultured Ferruginibacter sp. | reverse complement strand
TTCCAGCATGCGCATAGTAGTAAGGAATGCATCAATAAAGATGGGTTTAACAAGTGCATGCGATACCCCTGGGTGCTTCAAGGCATCTTCTGCATATTTTTCATAAGAAGTTGTAACAACAACTTTTGTCCGTGGAGGAATTTCCTTTAGTATCTCCCAGCTTAACCCATCTTTTAATTCTATATCCAGGAAAATGAGGTCCACAATATTATTCCGGATATACTCAGCCGATTCTTTCATAGTATCGAACGACTCTACTACCTCAATCTTGGAAATATTGTCACAATAGTATTCCAGCGTAATCCTAGCAACAATATTGTCTTCAATAATAACAGTCCGGGTTTTCATCTCTGTAAATTTAACTGTTCAGGTATTAATATGCATAATCTAGATACTTTCTTTCTCACCAGAAAGGTTTTTTAATGCAAATTCTATAACGAAGTCGGCACCTTTCCGTTTTAGTGAATTGATATTTATTTTTCCCTGGTAATAATTTACCCTTGTAAAAATACTCTTGAACCCTACCCCCTTTTTTACTTTGCTCACTTCAAACCCTTCTCCATCGTCAGTATACCGCAAAACAAGCTTTTTATTTTTTTGAGTAAATGATACTCTTACTCTCGAAGCATTGGCGTGTTTTAACGTATTGCTGGTAAGTTCCTGAATGATTCTGTACAACATTATCTGCGCTTCATACTGGATTCCGGATAAGATATCCTCTTTTACAGACAATACAAAACGCGTCTTATTCAGATCAGAGTATTGATGCAGGAACTCTACCAAGGCGCCCCTCAGCCCCAATTCTTTCAATGCAGGCGGAACCAGTGTATGTGATAGCCTTCGTACCTCATTCAGTGTATCATGTATTTTTTTCTGCGCTTTGTGGAATACAGACGGATCGGGTTTTTCGGCATTACCGGCCAATTGAAGGAATAAACTTGTATAGGTAAGCATTTGCCCGATATTGTCGTGCAGTTCATGCCCAAGTAATTGTTTTTGCCGTTCCTCCTCATTCAGCCTTGCTTCCAGTATCTCGTGCTGCCTTGTCAGACTTTCCCTTGCCAATTGCCTTTCCATCATCCTAATAGCGCTTACATCCCAGTGAATCCCTATTGCCCCCTTAACATTACCCGAAAGGTCAATAATTGACGACCTGCTTATTATTACGTCTATCAACTGCCCATCCTTCCTGATTAAGTGTGTCTCGTAAGTAGCGCTACTACCTTCATTCTCAGTATTAAGGTAATGTATAGGCCTGTCGCCGCCAGGTTGCATAAACTGGTAGGTCTTTTTTCCCCGGATAGACGAGAATTTATAGCCTGTCATCTTTTCAAAAGCGTTATTTGCCCAACGAATATTTTCTTCCATATCCACTTCCACAATACCTAATTGCATATTTTCAAAAAGGCCTCTGTATTTCTGTTCACTTTCCATCAGTGATAACTCTGCATTCTTTATGTAGGATATGTCTCTGCTGTACAACAGCCTTTTCTGGTCTTTTTTGTCTTCGACATTAATATCCGAGAATACCGTAGAAACCCACATCTCTGAACCGTCCTGGCGGAACATCCTATACTCAAAAACACCTTTTCGTAATACTTTGCCCGGCTGCAATAAACTGGTACGTAACCCATTCCTGAATTCCCTGCTTATAAAATGCTCAAGTTTTTTGTTCTCAATAAAAGACGGATCAAACCCCAGGATTCTTTTTGCCGAAGGCTAAACAAATTCAACAATACCATACTTATCGATAAGTATAATGATATCGGGTGAGTAACGGTACACAGATTCCAGCTTTTCTTTCTCTTCCGTCAACTTAGCCTGGTAATGTTTCTCTTTAGTAAGATCGACACAAACTCCAAGATACCCGGCAAAATCACCATTCTCATAAAACCTAGGCACAGCCCTTTCCGTAAAGAAATGATACCCACCCCGCCCGGAACGCAACCGGTATTCCATATCGAGTACTTCTTTGTCCTTTATTTTATTTTTCCATGCCGATAAAGTTTTCTTTTGATCATCCGGATGGGTCAGTTGAATATAATCGGTATAAGAAGTATTCCACTCTTCCATAGATAACCGGAGAAATTCCTTTGTTGCCTTATTTGTATAAATAATTTTATGATCTTCGTTGGTGAGGTAAACCATTATAGGAATAGCTTCTATCATTAATCTGAACCTCTCCTCACTTTCCTTCACCTGCAACGAGAACATATACTCTTTGGTTATATCAGTTATCCTGCCACTTATAATAATATCTCCTGAAATAGGATCATTGTGTTTCGTCACAAATTCCTCCAGCCAAAACACCTCATTAGTTTGCCGGTTCTTCACGGCATACTGCAACTTAACGTTGCCCGATAACTGTAATGACCCAAATGAGGCATCATAGTTTTCTAAGCTTTCAACCAATATATCTCTCCGTCTGTCGGTCAACGGATTCTTATGCTTTGTAGGATTACTCCCAAAAAAATAGGCCCACTGTGATGAGAAGAAATTCTTTTCCTTCAGATTCTCATAAATAATATAGTACGCATCTTTGGATGATTCGAGAAAATTGTTCAGCCTGTAAAAATTATCAAACGACTTAGTTTGTAAAGCTTCTCTTTCCGTATTATTTGTACCGTAGAAAAGGATGCCAGCTATGGAATCTTCTTTTACATAATAGAACCCAAAATACCCTTTATCGGTTTGTATATCAATATAACCTTCCGGCTCAAGCTCAGTGATGAGCCCTGCAAAAAACTTTTGATAACTTATTCTTTGGCCTTTTTGGTGGATATAGCCGATGTCTTTTAAAGGATTATTCCTGTAAAGGATAGAACCGGAAAAAGAAACGACAAGTAAAGGGCCAGGATACTTTGAGAAAATTGCCGAAAATATATTCCCGGGCAAATTCACTTTTCCTGAATCAGTTTTTAGGGAATCCATTGAGGCTAATTTCCCTGATGGCGGTATCGTGGAATGATCGTTTTCAATGGCTACAATAACCTCATTCAGTTCTTTTAAAAAAACCGACAACTGGCTACACCCTTTCTTATCACCCTTAAGATGTTTATTAATCTGCTGTTCCAGTAAAGTATGATACATTAGCGATTATTGCTTTTTCAAGATTAACACCAATGACCAATAAATATCAGATACACAATTCAACCTGCCTATCCCAAATCTGAATTCATAGTATTTTACACACCATAATTACCAAATGAAATTGAAATATACTTCGGCAAATAATTAATATTTATACAAAAATAAAATATTTAGTTATTTATAATGGTAATTTATAGTTATTAACACTTATGAAAAATAAAATTCCCTTATCGCCTGCCGGAACAGGAATGAGATATTAAGGAAAAATTGCCTCCCTGTTTTTTTATCCCCTGTACCCGGATAATAAGTATTATCCCATACGCTTCAGCATAAACAATACTTAATTATTCAAAAACGTTTTGCAACTGCCGTCCCTTTTGCATCTTTTTAAATAATTTTAAATACCCGCTTTAAATTCATATCTGAACTTATTTCCACGAGAATATTTCCCCTTGTATTTCCTGTATATGTTAACGTTACTTTCAGTAACAGGCAATTCTTTCAAGGACTAAATATATTGAAGCATAACCTTATCATTCTGAGATAACGCCTTTTTGCGTTTGAATAAGATTTCCAACTTCTATCGCTAAAAAGGTTCAATATTTATATACAATTAGTAGTTTATACGTATTACACTTATCGTTATTAATTTATAATTTGTTGTTGGAACACCGAATATGTAAAGTTACAGGATTACCCCCCATGCTATGTACGGCATAGTAAATAAAGCTATAGAAGAACTGGTTAAAGAGAATTTCGGCAATGAAATATAGGAAGCTGTAAAAAAGAAGCGGTGTCGCTTATGAGTACTTTATTAGTAATGAACCGTATGACGACACCATCACCTATGATCTTGCCATTGTTGCCGGGAGATGCAAATACCTCTTGCAAATGTATTGTTTAGTTTTGGATATTGAAGACAGGCAAAAAAAAATATGGCAGTCTCATCGAAGCTGGAGGCAACAATGCTAAAAAATCTCTGCAGAAACTTCCTGAGTTTCACAAATAGACAGAAATAAAACCCAAAACAAAAATGAAGGCTGCGTTGCCGCAGCCTTTATAACATATACTATTTTTGGAGATTTATTTCACTTCCGCTACCAATGCTTTGAAGCTTTCAGGTTCATTCATTGCCAGGTCTGCAAGTATCTTACGATTAATATCGATATTCTTGGCAGCCAATTTGTGAATAAATTCACTATAAGTAAGGCCCTCAGCCCTAACTGCAGCATTGATACGTGCTATCCACAAAGCACGGTATTCGCGTTTTTTGTTTTTCCGGCCAACATAACTGTATGTTAACCCTTTCTCCATTACGTTTTTTGCAACGGTATACACATTTTTGCGTTTGCCATAGTAACCTTTGGCAGCATTTAATATTCTTTTTCTTCTAGCCCTTGATGCAACAGCATTTTTTGAACGTGGCATATCTTAATAAATTAAAAATTAATAATTGAGGGATTTGAACAACATCGACTTGTTGTCTACTTCAAACGAAGCAAGCGCATAACATAAGCCTGATTGGTTGGATGAACTACACCATCCTGTCTCAAATTACGTTTACGTTTTTTTGTTTTCTTTGTGAGAATGTGGCGCCTGAAGGGCTTTTGAAAAGTGATTAAGCCCGTTGCAGTTACTTTAAAGCGCTTTTTAGCACTTGAGTTTGTTTTAACCTTTGGCATTATATAACTTATTATAGTTACTCCCTGCTGGCGTGCTTCACCGGAAGCCTCTTTTCGAGCCGTGTGGGAAATGATACTCTTTATCAGAACTATTTTGGGCTGCAAAGGTAATATTTTACTATATACCTGTAAAATTTATTTTATCGTGTGATTTTTTACGCAAAAACAGCCATTTTTCAATGAAATAAATACGAACAGCATAATATTCAATAGTATTTTTACAGTAAATACATAATCTTATGCCTAAAACGACATTGCAAATCTTAGCACTTGCTATATGCATATCTATCTATAACGCAAAGGGGCAAACAACTGTACACAAGCTAATAGACACTGTTGATTTTGATCATAACATCAGGCCGGGAGATAATTTTTTCAAATATGTAAATGGTACCTGGCTTAAAAATACCGATATACCTTCTTCAAAAACTTCATGGGGCACTATACAGGTATTGGCAGAGGAATCACAGTTAGCAATAAAAAAAATACTCGAGCAGACTATTTCACTAAAATCGAAAGACAGATCCCAAAAAATGCTTGCAGACTTTTATGAAAGTGCAATGGACAGTTTATCTCTTGAGAAATTGGGAATACAGCCCATTAAGGCCGACCTGGAAAGAATCATGTCTATTAAGAATAACAAAGAGATCATTGATGAGATAATCTTACAAAAAAAACAGGGCATCGGCTCCCCTGTTTTCACATTTTCTGTTGGGCAAGATGCAAAAAGAGCTACAGCATATATTATACAATTCAACCAGGGAGGGATCAGTTTGCCCGACAAGGATTATTATTTTAAAGAGGATGCCAGAAGTAAAAACATACGACAGGAATATGAAAAATATGTGAGGGATATATTTATACTATCCGGGCTGGATAGTACGACATCAAAAGAAGCTGCACAAAATGTACTGAATATTGAAACGAAACTGGCGGCTGTACATTATTCAAAAGTAGATATGCGTGACCCGCAAAAAACTTATAACAAAATTTGTACTGCAGATCTGGACAAAAAGTGTAAGGCGCTGCAATGGAAAGTAATTTTGGACAGATTAGCTATCGGGCAATCGGACAGTGTAGTACTGAACAATCCCTCATTTTTCTATACAACCGACAGCCTGCTGAACGAAATCCCCCTGGCACAATGGAAATTTTACCTGCAGTGGGGTATTTTAAGAAACAGCGCCGCATATTTAAGCAATGTATTTGTAATCAGAAATTTCCAATTCAACAAAATACTTTCCGGACAGGTAGAAAATACACCCCGCTGGCAAAGAGCCACGAACCTTATTGACAGCAAGATTGGTGATCTTTTAGGAAAAGAATATGTTTCATATTATTTTAAGCCGGAAGCAAAAAAAAGAATGCTTGAACTTGTAAACAACTTGCAAAAGGCATTTGAAAAAAGAATAAGGCAGCTAATATGGATGAGTGATGAAACAAAGAAAAAAGCAATTGAAAAATTACATGCTGTATATTCGAAAATCGGCTATCCGGATAAATGGAAAACTTACGAAGGAGTCAGTATAAGCCGCGACAGCTTCATACAAAATATCCGGAATTGTAATAAATGGTCTGTTGCCGAGAATCTTAAAAAACTGGGCAAAGCAGTCGACAAAACCGAATGGGGGTTCACTCCACCTACAGTTAATGCATATTACAACCCACAGTTGAACGAAATTTTATTCCCAGCCGGAATACTTCAATTCCCCTTTTTCGACGAAAAGGCAGATGACGCCCTGATCTATGGTGCAATTGGCGCTGTGATCGGGCATGAAATAACGCATGGTTTTGACGACAAAGGAAGACAATATGATGCCGATGGTAACTTGAATGACTGGTGGCAGGAATCCGATGCACAAACATTTGGCAAAATAGCAAAGAAGATCGCAGACGAGTACGATTCCGTCTTTGTTATTGATTCCATTCATATCAACGGAAAATTGACGCTTGGAGAGAACATTGCAGATATGGGTGGTTTACAAATCGCTTACGAAGCTTTCAAGAACACTCCCGAAGGAAAATCAGATAAAATGATCGATGGCTTTACCCCGGACCAACGCTTCTTTATTAGTTGGGCCAGAATCTGGAGAAATAAAATGCGCCCTGAATCATTGATCCGGCAAATAAATACAGACCCCCATTCTCCCGGCGAATATCGTTGTAACAAGGTATTGCAAAATATGGATGCTTTCCAGAAAGCTTTTGGCCTAAAACGTGGCGATTTACTGTTTAGGGAAAAAAACAATACAATAGTGATCTGGTAATTCCTTATAAGAAAGGGATACCTTAAGTATCCCAATCATATTATTATTACCTGAAATAGTTAAGACTTAATCTGACAGTTGGGATTAAATTTGAAATAACAACAAA
>CAZKPH010000116.1:1250-7284 GCA_964554605.1 uncultured Ferruginibacter sp. | reverse complement strand
ATTGCCGCGAATGTAAACAAATTATTACGACATATTAAATATAATATATCAACAGTCTGTAATACTATATAACAGTTACAATATTATTTTTATCCTTTTTGCCCGATCCGAAAAATTGCAATTTTATTACCCACAGTAATGGAATTATCCAAAACCAGTGTGAGAATATGCCTGTAACAATATGAAATATCTTTGCGTTGGAGGCAGGATACACATTAACTGCCCCGTAATGCGGGGAACCGAAAATAGAAGCAGCCTGCGCTGAATCCATAGACCCCTTGTATATCTCGGCCAATTGGCCTTTCTTTATGATTTCATCTAAACTTGTCCTGATACCATTAACAAATTGTGGTTCTTTATTAGTATCAAAATAATACCAATTCCCGTCAATCTTTGCCTCCATCGCAAAATGATGAATAAACCCGACTTTCCGATACGGTATCCCGTTACGTTTAAAAATATCCATCATCACAATAGATTGCTGGCTACAGGCGGCATAAGGGTATCTCATAATATCATCCGGAATTACTATTGCAGAAAGATCAGACCATATATACCTGCCTGCAAGAGCAGCTATGTAATTTTCCTTAAAAGTATAATGACTGTACCCATGATAAAAGCGACGCCTGACCACTTGTGCATAATAATTAAAATAGGATAAAGTCCCGGGGTGAATATTAAGTGCTACTGCAGAAGAATCTACATACGCCTGCAGTAGCTTAAGCGATGTTGTCTGAGAAGCTAATACCGAATCATATTCTTCCGAACCGGCTACATAAACAGGGTCTTTCACAAATTTGTATGAAAGAAAATTTGGGAGGAGTGTTATTAAAAATAATATTAGCAAGAAAAGTTTAGTAAAATTTTGCTTCATTAACAAAAATTCGGTTTTAGTAGCGAATTTAAGATTTTACGCAGACAATGCCCCCCGAAAATGACACTTTTTGCTCCGACAAGCCCTTACTAACAAAAAAATACATCTTAGCTGATTCATTAGAGCATGATTAGTGCTGATAAATATCCATAAGCTTTTTTAAGTACAAGCCTTTTCTTGCAATTTCAGTGGCCCGTAAATAACATTTTTCCGAATGAGCTTGAATATCAATAATACCATCCTTTATGCTTGTAAGCAATTTTATTAACGCCTTCCCATCTTGTATATCAAAATAGAGAGCTGCATCCGCGCCTGCTTCACGCATGACAGGTATATCGGACAATAATACCGGCAAGCGGGATGCCATTGCCTCCAAAACACTTACCGGCTGCCCCTCGTAGAGGCTACTCATAACAAACAGGTCATACCCTCGGATATCCCCTTTCATATTTTTCGATACGCCCTTATAGAAAATATTCGGATTCCCGGATTCATGAATAAGATTAAAAAGGCTTTTACCGGCATCGTCCTTCCCGTAAATTTCAAGTGATATTTGTTCCGAAACCGGGAAATGAGAAATAAGGTAATTATAATTCTTCTGATGTGCCATCCGCCCAATTGCAATACACCTGATATTTGCTTTGTCAAAGGTTTTTGGCTCTTTTTGAAAAAAAGCATCTTCCACATAGTTATAAAGTATAACATGTTTCCCTTTAACCCTTACAAATTTTTTATAATCATCTTCGACTGCTTTGGAAACGGAGATAAGGGTGTGCCTGTTTTTAAGAGTCAGCTGCTCAATCCTAACAAGCCATTTATTTTTAAAAGCTTCAAAAGATTGTATACAATGGTTGCTATAGAAAAGTTTTATTTTCGGCGGACAGGCAATCCTGGCAATTACGCTGCTCCAATACAAATGGCTATGGACTATTTCAGGAGAAAAATCATTTATAATTTTACGTAATTTACAAATAGCGGCGAGTAATGATATTTTCCCCTTGCATCCGAGAGAAATAATCCGTTTATTCGCCAATTCCGCTTCAAACTCGTTGATATCATACAATGTAACAATACAGTGCTCGTGTTGTACCAGTCCATTAACAACGCCGACAAGAAGCGTTTCAGCCCCGCCTCTTCCTAATGTATCTATGACATGTAATATTCTCACTGAAATTTTTTGAAAGCCTAACACGGATATTTTCGGTTAAATGCCTGCTGCCAAAAATCGCATGAGTATCTCTTTATATCGCTCTGATGCGGCAGATTCGGTATATCCGGATGCCAAAATACTGATATCCTTTGAAATTGTCTCTTTTTCTTCTGCGGGCAAATCTAAGAACCGGCTCCATTTACTTAAAACAGACCCCTTTTCGGCAAGGTCGATAACGAAATTATCTGCTTGTATATTACCTTTATAAATGGCACTGGCACCAGCTTCAGCGGATATGAATGCGGGGATGCCATTATACATAGCTTCATTTGCCGCCAGGCCCCATGCATCCATACGGGATAACTGCAATAAACATAATGCATCATTAAAGATGTCTTCAAATTGCGATTGCCCGCCGACAAACACAATTCCGTTTTCAGAACAGGCATACATTTTTTCCAGTTCATGCTGAATAGTGTCCTTTACATTGCCAACCAACAGTAATTTGTATAAAGGATATTTTTCTTTTAGCAGAAGAAACTGCTGTATGGCAATATCCCATCCTTTCACATACAGTATCTCTTTTGTAGGAATATTAGATATGGCTATAAGATTCAGGGAATACGGATTGTATTTTACCCGGTTCCGGATATGAACAATCTTATCTGCAATACCATTAAATGAACATTCGATTTGCACTTTCGGGTTTTTATCACAAATCCTTCGCATTAATTCGTACTGTTTATTGCCGATTGCAATAATCAGATCGTAGGTATTACATATTTTTTTGAATGCCCATGCCCCCAGAGGAGGCAATTTATTATCAAAGTACCGGTTAGGCGTAATGGAAGCTTGAGTAGCTATGAGCTTAATCCTTCCCAAACTAATTTTTTTCAACAGGCTACCGTACAATTGCGGTTCATCTGTAATGATCGCATCATATTTCCCGTAAGGGAACCTAAAGCATAATAACAGCAATGAGATATAGCGCCTGAGCCTGGCCCATTTGTTTTTTCCGACATATTGAAAGTAATGGTCTTCCGGTATAAAAAAAGCCCCGACTGCTTTTGCATAACTGGCATGTGCAGGATGATGATCCGGGTGGTGTATATAAATAATCCTCATTCTGTTTCAGTATTAATACATATTACACTCCTGGTAGTGGGAAAACAGGATCACGTAAAAATACAGATTTATATTTTCATTCAGTAAGGAAAAACTATGCCTGTTCCATTGCAAGACTAAGCGTATTATATACCAACCGGGAAGGATTAAGAAAATGCTTGTAATATTGCTGATTCTCATGCATCATATAGGAACGTAGGCCTCCGTCCATAACCAATCGGCTTACTGATGCTAGTAATTCATCTTCATTTGCAAACGATAAATAATTTTTTTCTGTTTTAAAATCTCCAGGCAGGCCGTAATATAACTGTTCCGATACAATACATCTTGAAGCAGCTACATACTCCCCGAACTTCCATCCTGTGGAATCAAATAACCCTCTGGTGGAAATGCATATTGCATGGTTCTTTATCTGTTGTATAAATGATATTTTCCTTGAGGTTTCGAATGGAAGGATTATATCCGGGGCATATCTACGCACAAAGGGGGTATCCTGCAACCCTCCTGTAAACATATCGCCAAATTCTTTTTTACAAGCTCTAATAAGATTAACCCTGTTTTTATTGAGCGACTCCCTCTCTGCCTTTAACTCATCATCATTTACATTATCAGGATCCCATAATCCTGCCATGAATAATATCTTTTTGTTTTGCATGGATGCGGGTGTAGATTCATACTGCTGATATGGAATAGCATCTACATCCAGTTGTAAAAGATTACTTATAAAATCATTGCCTGATAAAAAACTACGAACTTTTTTTTTAAAACTTAAAGATTGAAAAACATCATGAACAGGATAATTTAACCCCAAAGGGAAAACTTTGCATCCATGTGATATATATTCTGATGGGAAAGTGTGAAAACTCCTTTTGAAATAAAAACAATCAGAAAAATGATCATGGAAATAGCAAAGGTTTTCTCTCTTTGAACCTTCTATCCAGTTAAAACCATCAAGCAGGTCATACCAAACAACCTTTTCGTTATTGACTATTACTTTAAGCAGCGGAGCCGCTATATTTATATCCTTAGGGTGTGCCTTATTTACGTCCAACTCAATTATGCCGTTCTTTTGCAACAAATAAAAACCTGCATATACCTGTGATAAATGCATGGAAGGATAATAATCAAACCGAATATGTAACTGTTTTTTTCTCGAAATATGTGAACTCATACCTTACTTAATGCTGAATCTCTGACGATGTGTTATCAGGCAATCCAATTTTTCTATATACCTGGCGCAAATAATAACGACAGATACTATTGTTAGTAAAAAACCTATCCACAGCAGTGAAATATTTCACTAACAGATCCTTGCTAAATTTTTCATTACGCTTTTGCAACAATCTTAATCCGTATCTCCGGATAATTGGAATTCCTGAATAAATCATAGAGGGCATACCAGCGTTCTTTAATTCAAATAAAACCATGCAATAGTTTTTTTGAATTAGTTTTCTTTCTTCATGGATACGTTTATAAAACGTATGGGTTATGCTTTTAGGATGTCGGCGGTAATGCAATAACACATTAGGAAGGTTTGCTCCTTGTGTTACCGGTAATAATCTTGCCCAAAGATCGTAATCTTCGGCAATAATATGCTCTGCATAGAATAATTTGTTTTTCAACAATACCTCTTTTCGCATGATTACTGTAGGATGGGCAAACGGGGAAATATAAAGCTGCATCAGGCAAATTGAGGTGTGGTCTAACGGATAAGAAGATTTTTCTATAGCAATTCCCTGCCCGAATGTTTGCAATTGTGTTCCGCAAATTCCGATATCCGGGTTTTTCCCCATAAAATCTACCTGGATCTGTAACCGTTCCGGAAAAGAAATATCATCCTGATCCATCCGCACAAGATATTTACCCCGGGAACACTCAATAGCACGGTTAAGGCAATAAGAGGTTCGTTTATTTATTGTGTTTTGCAGGAAAATAATCCGTTCATCTTTATAAGAGCATACCACACCGGCGCTATCATCTGTTGAACAATCATCCACAATGATTAATTCAAAATCCGTAAATGTTTGAGACAAAATACTATCTATGGCCTCTTTCAAATAAAGGGCGCCATTATAAACAGGCATTAAAACAGAGACCAACGGCATAGTGTATATGTATTGTTATCGCCAGGTGACACCGGATTTCAGAACGGAAGCCGGCACTCCACCAATAAGGGAATCAGGTTTATCAAACGGTCTGTTCACAAGCGACTGTGCGGCCACAATACACCCGTCTGCTATTTCCGTGCCTTTTAATATCGTACACCGGCATCCAATCCACACATTATTGCCCAGTATAATGGCCTGGGGCAAATTTACTACAGAAGAAGTTGCCGTTTCGATTACTTCATGAAAATCTGTATCAGCAAGCATACACTCCCAAGACAGAAGGCAATTATCTCCGAAACTGATCTGCCTGAAACATACAATTGCCGTTTCGGCTGTGATTTTAAATTCTTTGCCAATACTTAGTAAAGCGTCTCTCTGAACGGATATTTTGCTACCATGCCCAAGAAAAGCTGTACCCGAAAACATTACGGTGCCTTCCATTTCCCAGATAGTGCGTGAATATTTTTTATCAAAAATATTCACATCGCCATAACCGATATGTATCATATGGGTGCGTATGGGAGATTGTATTTGCAACGAACCTCCACATTTAAGCAAGCGGCAATTCCGGCTCACCCTGACAGGCAATTTTATTGCATTCCAAAAAGTAAAGTAAGAAAAATTGAATATGAGTGTATTAAGGTTTATTCTTGACCACGCATATGCAACAGATATATGCTTGTTCGATTCCATAAACTAATTTATTATAAATCTGCCAACCCACACATTCTATTATTAGCCGGGTTATTTAAGAATAGCAAAATAATTCATTGGCGC
>CAZKPH010000116.1:0-1240 GCA_964554605.1 uncultured Ferruginibacter sp. | reverse complement strand
GCGCCATTTGCTCGAGTGATATCTGATATCCCTCAATTTTCGCTAACCCGTCGATCATAACCGAATATATTTCATATTCATCCTTCAATAATTTCCAAAAATCATAGAAATAGTGTTTCCCTGCCATATTGATGAATCCATATTCAAACTGAATACACCTTATTCTTCTTTCCCGGATCATATCATCCAGGTCTTCCAGGCACGCATACTCTTCGCCTTCCACATCTAATTTAAGGAAGTCTATCCTGCTGATATTATTATGAGAACAATATTCCGAAAGAGTTATCATCTCCACTTTCTCGGTTTTATCAAATACGGCATTGGGAATGAAATCCTGCAGTGGAAATTCCAATGTAGTCGCAATTAAATTTTGCTTACTGCAAATAAAAAGTGTCTTATCTGCTAAAGAATTTCCGCCAACAGCGTTATGATTAATGAAAAAATTTTTGAAGGAAGCAAATTTTATATGAAGGGAAGCTATTTTTTCGGACTGTGGCTCAAACAAGTGGGCTTCTATTTGCATATCCCCTGCCTGAGAAAGTAACATATCGGTATACTGGCCAGCGTGAGCACCTGCATCGAAAAAAATCAACTTGTCTTTCTTCTTACCGAAAAACGTTGTGATTTTTTTTACAACATTGATCTCGCCTGTTTGTGTTACATCCACTGCATTATAATAATTCTGCCCTTCCAATGCGTATAATTGCATTTTTTGAAAAAAGGAACGGTACTTAAGCCGGCCGTTCAATCGTTGCAATATTTTCCTTATAATTTTTTCCATTCCTGAGCAGGTGCTAAATAGCCAAAGCGAGACGAAGGGATAATACCATGATTAACGTTTTTTAACTTCACATAATCGACACTAAATTGAATAACACTATCATGATTCTCCACATTTTTTACCGTAGGTACATTCAGGTCTACATTCATCTGATAATTACCCAATAATAGATTCAAAGGACCTATCCTGCACTCAAAACGCTGTTGCCCTTTTGAAATGCGCATATCCGTGAAAAACTCCATACTGCAAAAAGCAATATTTTGCCCGGAACTTGATATTTTAATATCAGCGCACAAATCGTCATTGGAAGAATTGTCAAATTCCAGTTCAACGGTAAGTACTTTACCTTCAAATGTATCTTCTACTTTCTTTAATATGCAAGATTTCAATATTTTATTACTGGTCTCGTATTTCTCCGTATTTTTCATTGCATATATATATGCATTTACGACATCGCCC
>CAZKPH010000115.1:0-7302 GCA_964554605.1 uncultured Ferruginibacter sp. | reverse complement strand
AAATTGAATTTGATCACACAGTTTGTGTGAAATCCTTTTAAAGATTGGATGCTTACATTGCAAACCAAATTGCGGGCAAAGATAATAAAAAGGGTACCATATTTGTATAGCCAATAGTATTACCTCCCTGGCTTCCAGTGCGGGGAACCGCTTAGTCCAAGGCGCAGGGCCGTTTCTTTGTAAGCGCCATTTTCTAATGCCATGACGACATCCAGCCGGAATAGCTGAAAAATATTTTCCAACCCTGCAAAAACCTCTATATGATTGCATTCCCTATTTACATACAGCATATTTGTACCTGCTACCAAATACCAGTCCCATTTTTGTAATAAAGGCAATATGTTCGTTCCCCACCCATTGAAATGATGTTCAACATTTGCAAATACATAGAAAGGCGCTATTGTACTATTGGCATAATAACCGGCGGCCTGAAACCCATTAAGGTATTCTCCCGCTATGAGAGACTGATTTCCATTGAAATGCTGATAGTCCTGCAGGTACACAGTCCGTTTGTTAGTAAACCCGCCCAGGGATATTTTATACTGTAATTTGCCCGCCAGCCTGCAATTCCTATCACCAGCAATATCCAGCTTCCATTTATCAAAATCAACATCGCTACCGGCAAAGCCTTTAACACCTTTGGTATAACTAATGCCTAATAATGGATATGCAGAACCGAGCATAAATCTTTTCCCGGAAACAACGGCATATTCAGTTCCAGGCTGATAAGAAGCATGGATCGTTACTAACAATGCCTGGTGGGCATCAAATTGGACATTCATCTTTTCAGTTGGATAATTGGGCGTAATATCCTCCCGGTATTTGTCCCGAAAAGTATAATCGATGGTGTTATTTAAAGGTATCCTGTTTTCATATGCTGCTGAAGCGCCAAATGTTAACCCGCCAGCCGTGTGCCTTTTAATATCTACACGAAAAAAACCACACTCATAAGTTTTCATATAATTTTTACCATATAGAAAAGCGCTGATACTGCTCAGCATAGGAGATACCGAACTTTCTTTATTGAATTGAAAAACATTTTTCCCGAATGAAATCCCGCATGTATTTTTGACAAATTGCCCCTTCGTACCGGATGAATTTGCCTGTATTTGCAGATCCAGCGATGCATTCAGATGCCCATTGGCAAAACCATATCTTATGGAAGGCGTTGCAGAAATGTAATAGCTATTTTTTTTCAGGCCATGTGTATATGCCAATGCAGTCCCCACAAATGCGCCTTCGGCAAAATTGTAGCCCGAACTTTGAAATAAAGGTTGCACAGACAAATGTTTATTGCCGGGTAATGGAATAAACTTTTTCCCCGGGATATTCAATAACCAGTCGTAAGCAAAAGTGGCAATGTTCTTTGAAGGATACGAGTATCCTTCAAAGAAAGCTGCGGGGTCATCACTGGCAGCAGTTTTCATTATATTGATTTCTCCCGAGTCGGGTAGTACATTTCTAGCGGAATCCCAATAGAATTTATCCCTTTGGGTGGATAGGTTGTCAAAGAATATCCGGGTATACCGGGAATAGCCTCCGGGAAAAGATTGTATATGCCTGTAGTTACTATATACATTGACGCAATTAGCTGAAACACCTGAAGCAATGCTCCCAAATTGCATCTCAATATATTGCGACCCGGCAACCCACAAACTATCTGTATAAGGTATGTATTGCTGCCTGAGTATAAAATTATTCAATAGCCCTGGCCTTGCCCCGGCAGTTGGCAATAACATACAGCTATGTATTTGCCAGTTATTTTTTACAACATTTATAATGCCCGAAAATAATGGGATATATTCCTTCATAGGCATCACTTGTATACTTGCTATCTCCTGCCCTTCTTCATAGAAATATCCGATCAGGCGGAATTTATAATACCTTGATGCATTTCCAGCCAAAGGAGAGATGATACCCCTTTGGCCGTTTGCATCTTTAAATACCCTGACATTATTTTCATATAAATTAATTTCGGGCATTACAGGAAGTATCCTTTCTCCTTCGCCATTGATGATCCTGCAACCACTAATTTTTTGTACATATTTATCCCTGTTATTACGTACAATTTCTCCCGATTGTTCCGACAAAGAAAAAAGCAAGGGAGCAACATATCCTTTTTTGAAAAGGAACAGGCTCTTTTTCTCATAGTTATCATTGGCAATGGAAAGCAATGTTCGCAGATAAGCCGCCCTCCCTTTGATACAATTCGCAATATACGATGCTGCCGGGTCACTCGCCTCATTAGCAGATTCATTAGGAATATTTAGCCGCAGGGGCAACATTACAAAACTTACTTCTTCATCTGATATGCGGGTAAGTGTTACATTCTTCGTTTGCATCTTATATCCTGGATACTGGCATACTATTGTATAATTACCGGCAGATACCTGCATCATATATTTTGCATCTGCATTTGCCATTGTATTAATTGTCGTTCCCTTTATCAAAACCGAAACATATGGCAGCAGGTCTCCCTTTTCGCTATAGGCGGTACCATATATCCGCTGCGCAGCTACACGCGTAAGCAGAAAACAACCAAGCAGTATCAGCAGAAAATTTCTTATTGGTATGATAATCATTTTCGTAATGGCTAAAACAAACGACGCAAATAACAGCCGGTTAATGCAGCCATCCCCGCTGTTATGCCTCCGGTTAGCGCTGTTGCAAATATGAGCCAGTATGGGTTGCTGCAAGGAAAGATCAGTAAAGAAACCCGGCTGGCCAGTATATGATTATTATTCAGGCTTATGATTAGCGATATTGTACCCCAAAGCAGGAATAATGCTATAAAGGCAGACAAAAATGAATATAATGGCTTCTGCGGGATGGAAAGAGCAACTATAAATGCCATTACAGCAATACTCCACCACGGAAAGGAAAGGCATGAAGCAAATCCCAACAATGCAGTTAACGCAACCGAAAAAAAGAATTTCATTATCAAATATATTTAGTTTTCGCAGGAGGCTACCGGAAACATACAGGTAATTAAGCAATCAAAGATTAGCAAAGAACATTTTCCATTTCACTCTGTGGTCGTTCTCTTCTTCTTTTCGCATCATCCACAATTGATAATACCTGCTTTCAGCCCACCGTGGAATAAAATCATCATAATACCTGCTTCCGGGATTGCCACTTTGCCCGCCCGGATAAATTCCGAACGCCATTGTCTGATGTGTAAGGCTTACTATCATACGCCAACTGGGGCCATGGTTATATGTTGCAGCATTGATACAGGTGCTGCCTCCACCTACAGGCAACCCTACGGCACTAAATGGCACTACCTGGGATAAATGCATGATAGAAGTACCCTTGTATCTTGCCCATGGTAAATTACCGGCGTTTTCTATTTTAACAAGTTCCTTCGTGGCGTCTTTGAAGGCTTGGGTTGCATCATCCGTCAAATTTTCGATGCGGCTTGTTTTAATATTATCGAGAAAACTGTAAGCAGAATCCCTCAAAATACCTTCCAGCAAAGTACTGGCTGAAGGATGCATGATTATCAAAGGCGCATTTTCGTATTCATCATCGTAGACAACTTTTGCAAACTGCTTCCACAATACATCGAAGATTGTAGCACCTGCTTCGCTGATATCATCGTTATACTTCCATGACCTTAAGATTCCCAGGTATTTTTTTTCCAGGCTATTAAGCGACTCTTCCCTTATATTGGAGAGCAACTTCGGCAGCGCATATTCTGCAAAAACATCATAAGTACTCGTTTGCAGTGCCATCATATCCTTTATCCCAATTCCCTGCATTTCAGATAATCGCCTATTGATATAGATACCCCGGTAAACGGGATAATTTCTCCCCAGGTAATAAGGATACACTGTATCCACCGGGCGTTGATTTGCGCTACTAACGAACCCACGTTCCGGATTCAGGAGATACGGAGTTTCTCCATCGGGTATCATAGCCTGCCACATATAACTGCTGTCTGCCCCCGGCATTATAAAATCACCCTGTCCCCTCCACTTCGCTGGCCATTCTCCCTGTGCTTTAATTGCAATATCTCCGTTCTTGCAAGCAAAAACACTGTTTTGCCCGGGTGTGTGCAGCCACGATATTGCAGAAGAGTAGTCCGAATAATTTTTACTTCTGTTCAACAAATAGAAAGCTTTCAATTCATTGCTGGGGTCATGTGCCTTCCACCGAACGGCAATATTTTTACCATTTTTACTGCATTTGAAATTGTTATCGTACATAACAGGGCCAAAAACCGTGTAAGCCACTGTATCATAATAATCTTCTTTCCCCTTAATATGTATTTGTTCAATACGGAAACTGGTCTTTTTCCATGTACTGTCAAACCAGTATTCTTTCCTTGATTTATCCCTGAACTTAATATCATAATAATCCCTGACATCCCTTCCGCCATTTGTAAAACCGAAAGCACAACTATCATTAAACCCGATAATAACATTTGGCGCTCCTGGAAAACTAACTCCGTACACATTGAAATCGGGGGTACTCAACTGCATCTCATACCATACTGACGGAAGGCCCAGTCCAAGATGCGGGTCATTACAAAGTATCGGGGCGCCGGAGATCGTTCTTGTACCGTTAACAGCCCAGTTATTGCTTCCGTTCTCCCTGTCGGGTTTATCGGCCGAAAGTGTATATATCTCCTTATTATTAAAATAAGCAGAATCAGCATCCGCCGGTACCTTTGTCAGAACAGAAGGGGTAATATAGGTTGTACCGATAGGAATGACAGGGTTTAATGAATCCTGAGCAGGAGGAAATAATTTTTCCATATCACTCTTACTGAAAAATGCATTGGCGTTGGACATTTCAAAATCATCATCATGCCCGGCCAGATCAAATGCGATGTATTTCATGAAAAGAGCAGTTTTAAGATTAGACCATTTTTCCGGGTAATAGCCCATTAATTTGTATTCCAGCGGCAATTGGCTTTCCGTAAGGGTTTCAATATAGGCATTAACTCCATTGGTATAAGCATCGCAAGCAGCCTTTGTAGCGGGGTCTTTTGTAATCTCATTTAATGATGCCTGTGCAGCATAAACCATTCCCAATCTTCGAAATTCCCTGTCGTGATTCAATGCCTTTTCTCCAAAAATTTCACTTGCTCTTCCGGCTGCATAATGTGCCTGCAAATCCATTTGCCACAACCGGAAACTAGCGTGCAGGTACCCCTGAACAAAATATAGGTCCTTTTCTTTTTCAGCAAAAACATGCGGTACCAGCCTCTCATCAAAATAAACGGACACCCTTCCCTCCAATTGCGGAAAAGATAAAGCTGCAGAAAAATCCGTATTCTTATCCTCTGCATTTTGCCAGGCGCCCTGTTGCGGATTCAGGATTTTCCCGACAGGCAACGGAAAAATCAATGTTGTATCCAGAATGATAACTAAGGCGATTGTTAAGATACCGGAAATGATTAAAGACAAAAATCTCATATTAATAAATAACAGTGTAAATTAAGAAAATCTCTTGTCTTGTACCCAATTTGCTATTTATTTTTGCGGAGATACCGGCAGGAAACCAGGTTGTTAAAGTTCTCTGATAAGTAAATACGCCAGGCACAACCGCCTTAAGCAGGCCTTATTTAGAAATAACAAAATCCAAAACCCAAGACCGATCCGTTTGACATGTGAAAACATTATTAAGGTTTTTCCCAATGTGCGAGCCACCCTGTTAACGGGAGAAATAGCGTACTTCTTCCGCAAAGTCTATATACGGATATAATTGCCTGAGATAATTCACTTTTCCCAAATTGGTATCCAGGAATTTTTTATGTTGTTCAGAATCCGGGTTAAAGGGCCGATGGCTCTTGGCTGCATTAATCTCATTCAACTGCTTCATTATCTGCCTGGAGGGCAAGTCAATACAGGATTGTACAAATTTCTCCCACACGTAATTCGTAGCGGTATAATTTGGGTGTACCATATCCTCAGCAAAAAACCGGTAATCCCTCAGGTCATCGATCACAAGTTCATACGCCGGGAAATAGAAGATATTTTCTGAGGCGCTATTCTCTACAAGTTTATGCACAGCCGTTATCAATGCAGCTTTACTTCTGTTATTCTCAACAAAACCGTCCCGAAGATGCCTTACGGGGCTTATTGTGAATATCATCCTGGCTGACGGATTGAATTGTACGGTTTCCTGTACCATTCTATCCAGAATCTCATATATTTCTTCGGCAGATAAGAGTTTCTTATTAAACTTATCTGCAGGTACCTTATGGCAGTTAGCTACAACCTGCTCTCCTCCCCGTTCATATACAAAGGCTGATCCTAATGTTACTAAAACCCAGTCCGCATTTCGCAAAAAATTATGTGCCAATTCCTGAGAGTTGTTTATCGCTTGCAGGCTTTTATCTTTATCAGAATGGGAAAAGCGGCTGTGATGGTCCCAGCTATGCCAGCACTCATTGTAATAAAACAGATCATCCTCTATATAACGTTTATCCTCAATATATGAAATAACAGACCTGGTAATACTTACTGGATTGAACAGGATACCATTTGGATTTTCCATTACAGTAAACTTATGCGATCGCAATTTAAGAGATATATTCTCCGTAAAACAGGAACCTATAAGCATGATCGAATGCCTGTGATTGATGAGGGTTAAAAACTCCCGGGGATTAAATTCAAGTCTGAAATCCATCTGGTATGTAATGTATCTGCAAAAGTAAAAAAAAGGCGGCAGTTGTATATCCTGCCGCCATTAAACCGGTTTTCTATATTTTATTCTATTTCTTTGATCTTAGCTGCGTATTGTGCAGATTTGGCCATATCTTTTTTAATCTCATAAATGTTCTGCAACATATTTAAAGATTGCTTATAGTTAGCCTTTTCAATCGGCTTCAATTTGGGAAGGGCGGCAAAGTATGTATTAGCGGCCTCACAGTAAGGGATACAGGCTGTGAGAGCGGTAGAAGCAGCATCATTTAAGGATTTACGCTTAGCAACATCAGCCGGTTTCACTCCTTTTATCTTTTTAGCTGCATCACTGTTGTCATAATATTCATTGAAATAATACCTCGCCATTAATATATTGGCTTCGCCGGAAGACCTGATTGCGATTACTTTCTTAAGTACCTCAGGAAGCTTTGTTTTGTAAGCCGGGTCTTTTGCAACAGTATCTTCATTGGCATACAGGTAATTGTACAATTCTACAGCAAAGTTATATCCCACTATATAATCGTTAGGGTATTTCGTAAAAAGGGCATCATATTTCACAAAGGCATCCTGCTTCGTTCCGGATTCAGCTATATGCTCCATTTCTATTGCAGTCCAGTAATCTTCCTTTGGAAAGACTTTACGGCCT
>CAZKPH010000114.1:0-7348 GCA_964554605.1 uncultured Ferruginibacter sp. | reverse complement strand
AACAAAAACAATACGATTTGTCTTTTGTAATGAAACTACTATCGAATGGTGTATATCAAACGGCAGCAGAGTCTGAACATCCATTATTTCACAACTTATATTCAACTCTTCAAGCCGATCCGCAGCTTCCTGCACAATACGCAAAGTAGACCCGTAAGATACAATTGTGATATCCCTCCCTTCCCTTATTATTTCCGGGATACCCAACGGAACCGTATACTCTAGAATATTTGCCGGCAATTTTTCCTTCAGCCTGTACCCATTGAGACACTCGATGAGCAGGGCGGGGTCATTCCCCCGTAAGAGAGTATTATACATCCCCACAGCCTGTACCATATTTCTTGGAACACACAAATACATTCCCCTGATTGCATTAAGCACCATCCCCATCGGAGAACCGCTATGCCAGATACCCTCCAGCCGATGGCCACGTGTCCGAACAATTACAGGGCAACTTTGTTTCCCGTTTGTACGATAATGAACCGTAGAAATATCATCGCTCAACAGTTGCAAAGCATACAAAAGGTAATCCAGGTATTGTATTTCCGCTATAGGTCGTAATCCTCTTAGGGCAAGCCCAATACCCTGTCCTATAATCGTCAGTTCCCTTATCCCTGTATCGAGTATTCGCTTGTCACCATATTTCTGCTGAAGCCCGCTAAAGCCCTGGTTAACATCCCCGATCATACCTACATCTTCTCCAAACGCAATAACCTTTTTGTTAGAAGCGAATAACTGGTCAAAATATTTATTCAACACTTCATACCCATTTATATACCCGCTATCTTCATCATAATTTACCGGAACGAAGGGCACTCTCAGTGCCGATTTGGGCCCTTCATTGTAAAGATTTGCACTGTAGTATTTCCTGTTTTGTTCCGCTATACGGTCATAATATTCCCGGATAGCATAAGTATGTTGGCTCCCGGAGAGTATATCAAGAACTGTTTCCAAGGCTTTTAATACATCTCTGCGCATGGGCTCCCGCAAAGAAGAGAGTTCTTTTATAATTGTTGATATCCTTTCATCGTAAAACTTTACTTCCTGCAGTAAATTCACAGCGATGGATACCTGTTGCTGCAAAGGAAAAATATATTTCTCCCAGGCTCTTTGTTTAGCATCTTTAGCCGTTTTCTTCGCCGTAAGCTCTACCTCGTGCAACTCTTCCTCTTCAGCGAGTTCATTGGTAAGAATCCATTCACGCATTTTTTTTACACAATCCCACTCTCTTTCCCACCGCAATCTTTCGGGTGATTTATAGCGTTCATGGCTGCCGGATGTAGAATGCCCCTGTGGCTGGGTCAGTTCTTCAATATGAAAAACTGCGGGAATATGAGTATCTCTTATTTTCTGTATTGCCGGTTCCAGTACCTCACACATACTGGCATAGTCCCATCCCTTCAGTGCATAAATATCTATGCCGTTCGTACCCTCTTGTTTTTCAAAACCTTTCAATGCTGCAGAAACAGACCCTTTTGTAGTTTGTAAACTTCTTGGAACAGAAATCCCATAGCCATCATCCCACACAAATACAGCTAAAGGTACCTGAAGTACTCCGGCGGCATTAATCGTTTCCCAAAAATGCCCCTCACTGGTAGATGCATCTCCGATCGTACAGAAACATATCTCGTTGCCATTATTGCTCAGATGTGTGAAATCCCTGTAAACATCCCCCTGCCGGAAAATTTTGGAAGCAAAAGCAATACCCATTGCCCGAGGCATTTGCGAAGCTGTCGGAGGAATATCACTTGTAATATTTTTTTTACTGACAAGATCCAGCCATTCCCCGTTCGAATCGACCATAGTTGTGGCAAAATGTGCATTCATTTGCCTCCCTCCGCTATAAGGGTCATTTTCAGGATCTGCAAATAACTGAGAAAAATAATCTTCAATATTAGCAACACCTATTGCAAATGCCAGTGTCTGGTCCCGATAATACCCAGCCCGGAAATCGCCATGCCTGAAAAACTTTGCCACGGCAATTTGGGCTACCTCCTTTCCATCTCCAAATATCCCAAACTTTGCTTTTCCGGTCAGCACTTCTTTCCTCCCCAACAAACTGGTTTCCCGGCTTTCGCACACAAGCCGGTAATCGTTCAGCACCTCTTTCCTGAATTTATCAAAACTCAGTTTATCCTGCAATTCGGGGCTATCAATTATTCCTGTATCCATATTACAAATGTAATTTATTCATTCTGATGAATGTTAAAAAAATCCTAACCCCAAGATAAATTAAAACGAAATAAACAGTTTTTGTATATTTGACACCAAATATCCGGTCATTTAGCCATGAGGAGAATTGTAGTATTTTTATTCTTTATAATTGTTTATACAACTGCGGCAAAATCGCAGAATGTAACCGATTTAAAATCGCAGCCGATTGCCGGCAAAATTTCCGAATCTTCTTTACAATTGAAAGAAAATGAGTTTGACTTCGGCAATATTCCGCAAGGCAAACCGGTAACACATGTTTTTGAAGCGTTAAATACCGGTGAAGATTCGTTGAGAATATTGAATGTCCAAGCCAGTTGTGGCTGTACTACCCCGGAATGGGAAAGAGGTAAAGTAATTGCAAAAGGAGAAAAAACATTTATCACCGTTGGGTTTAACGCCGCAGTAAAAGGCAAATTCTCAAAAGAAATAACAATTACTTATAACAATAATCAAATCAGGCAAATAACTATCAAAGGAGATGTTTGGGAAACACCATCCACTTCTGCCCCTGAAAATAAAGAATTAGGTTCACTTAAAGATTTATAATTTTAAAAAAGAAAGAAAAATGAAAAAGATTTTACTATCATTGACCGTACTGACTTTATCTGGTGTTTTGTTTGCGCAGAAGAAAGTAGCAGATGTCGCAAAATTCGCCGCCGAAACTATTGATCTGGGTGTAATTAAACAGGGCACACCTACAAAAGGTGTATTTGTTGTAACAAATATCAGTAAAGACCCGCTCATTATTGAACAAGCCAACCCAACTTGCGGCTGCACAATTTCTGATTACACAAAAACGCCAATCGCTCCCGGAAAAACCGGTGAAATATCCGCAACGTTCAATGGTGCAGCCGTAGGCGCCGTAACTAAACACCTCACTGTTAAATTTGCAGGAATTGACGAAATCAAAACCATCTCATTTACAGGAGAAGTAAAAACAACGGAAGACTATGCAAAATGGGAAGTTGAAAATGCTGCAAAAATAAAAGCTGACGAAGCAGCAAAAGCTGCAGCAGCAAAAGCTTCAGTTCCCGCTGCCAAGAAAAAAGCCAAAAAAGTAAAAAAATAGGCCTCCGCAGAGTAGCTCCTCTGAAGATATTTAAAGACCTTTGCAACTAGTAAAGGTCTTTCTTATTTTCTACCATATGAAAAAAAATATTTTATTATCCTTTCTGCTACTTTATATTACTATTTCCGGATTTGCCCAATCTGACACATGGGGTGTCAAATTTTCAAATACTATCCTTACCCGGTATACCCCTACCATAAATAGCATGACAAATAAAGGCTGGGAATATTCCAATAGCATTATTCTCCATGGCATGGAAAAGATATATGAATATACCCGGGATACAAACTATCTTAATTATATCAAAACATATATAGACAGCTATATAAATACATCTGGCACTATCACTCCCACTGCTTTATCTGCCACTTTGGATAAGATTCACCCGGGGCTCCTGTGTTTATTCCTGTACAAAGAAACAGGGCTTACTAAGTACAAGAACGCTGCAACGAATATCAGGAATTATTTATTGACCGGTACAACTTTCAATAAAACCCCTGATGGGGGCTTCTGGCATAAGAATGATGGCAATTATAATAATGTAATGATGCTTGACGGCATATATATGGCACAGCCGTTTCTTGCAAAGTATGGCGCTATGTTTAATGATACAGCATGCATTAATACTGCTGTTTCCCAGACTCTTTTGCTGGCATCGCATACTTACGATTCTGCATTGCATTTATCAAAACACGCATGGGATTATTCTAAACTAAAAACATGGGCAGACCCTGCCAGCGGCACATCAAGCGAAGTATGGTCCAGGGGGTTGGGCTGGTATATAATGGCAATAACGGACATTTTATATTACCTGCCCAAAGACCACCCGGGCTATCAGAAACTGGTAACCCTTTTAAATAATCTTTGTATTGGCATCCGCAATAATCAGGATTCCGTTAGCGGGCTTTGGTACCAGGTTGTAAATAAGAAAGATTCGCTAAATAATTATACTGAGTCATCCGGATCGGGAATGTTTATATATACGCTGAAAAAAGCCGTAAACAACGAATGGATTGATAGCAGCTATCTCGCCATTTGCAGGAAAGGATGGGAAGGATTGAAAACCCAGATCGGCACTTATACCGACGGGCTCCCCAAAATTAATTCCTTTGCTCCTGCCATGAGTGTGCAAAACAGTTATAAAGACTATGTAAACAGCCCTTATACAGCCGTTAACTGCCCTGCTGCCATAGGGACACAGCACCCTCACGGATACGCAGGGTTACTAATGGCTTCGTCAGTTATGGAGTTCCCTGTCACAACGTATACATTTACCGGAAATGGCGATTGGTACTTAGCATCTAACTGGCTTAATAACTCTATCCCCCCTAATACCCTGCCTAAATGCAGCGCCATTATTATAGACCCCATTCCGGACGGTAGTTGTACACTTACAGGCACACAACATATCTCAGCCGGAGCAAAACTTACCGTGATGAAAGGAAAGAAATTTTTCATTACAGGAAAATTAGTTATTGATTAATCCCTTCCAGAAATAGATAACAAAATCCATCTTTTATCTCTCTGATACTGCCACTTATTTCCTATCCTGGGCAAAGCTGTTAAATTCCGCATACATAGCAGTATCTTTGTGGTTGATCTCTAAACCGGTCTAAGAATCAGTAATGAGTAAAAAAGGAAAAGTATTAATGGCCATGAGTGGCGGTATTGATAGTACCGTCGCTGCGCTTATGCTCCATGAACAAGGCTATGAAGTTATTGGCATTACTATGAAAACCTGGGATTATGCTAGCAGTAATACTACTGGAAAGGAAACGGGATGTTGTAATTTAGACAGTTTCAATGATGCCCGGGCCGCTGCCGTACAGCATGGGTTCCCTCATTTTATTCTTGACATAAGGGAAGAATTTGGAGCCTTCGTCATAAATGATTTTATAGAAGAATATCTGGCCGGCAGAACGCCTAATCCATGCATCATGTGTAATACGCATATTAAATGGAGGGCTCTCCTCAAAAGGGCTGATGCGCTAAACTGCGAATTCATTGCAACCGGGCACTATGCGCAGATACTGAAACACGACAACGACAGATATTTTATCCGAAAGGGAATAGATGAAACAAAAGATCAGAGTTATGTACTCTGGGGTTTGCAGCAGGATTTATTGAGCAGGACAATATTGCCGCTGGGAACTTACCACAAGACCCAGATACGCCAAATGGCCAATGATTTCGGATATCCGGAATTAGCAAAGAAAAATGAAAGCTATGAAATCTGTTTTGTCCCTGACAATGATTACCGGGGTTTTTTGAAGAGAAACGTCGATGGCCTGGCACAGAAAGTAGAAGGTGGCAATTTTACGGATAAGAATGGAAAAGTATTGGGAAAACACAAAGGGTACCCGTTCTATACTATAGGCCAAAGAAAAGGGCTCGAGATTGCCCTGGGAAAACCTGTATTTGTAACTGCAATCTACCCTGAAACAAATACTGTTGTACTCGGCGACGAAACTGACCTTGCCGGAGAAGAAATGGAACTGACAAAATTAAACTGGATGAAGTACGACAATATCAGTGAAGATGTTGAAGTGGTAACCAAGATAAGATATAAGGACAAAGGGACACTAAGTACGATCAAAACCGGGCTAAATTCTACTTCTATACGATTTAAACAACCGGTTAAAGGTATTACCCCCGGGCAAAGTGCTGTTTTTTACGAAGATGAGGATGTTATCGGAGGCGGTATAATTAGAAAATCGGAGCAACAGATTTCCTAATATTGCCCCTGATTCTGTATCTTTCTTTTTTATTTTCCGGGTTTTACGGAAATTTGACCTAAATCAGGATAAATGCTGAAAAAGAAAATCATATACCTTGTTATCATTAGTGCAGTAATATTTAGCGCCTGCAAAAAAGAAACAGAGTATCTCAATAGCCCTCAAATGAGCGAATTTGTTCCGCTTGAAGTGGGTAAATACATTACTTATGACCTTGATTCGCTAATCTATATCAACTTCGGCACCAAGGACACTACCATCCATTACCAGGTAAAACATCTTGTCGCCGGAACTTTAACTGATAATCTTGGAAGGCCAGGCTACAGGATTATCCGATACATAAGAAAAAATGCATCTGAATCATGGCAGCCAGACAACACTTTTGAAGCTGTAAATACAGGTAAATCCTATGAGTTTATTGAAAACAATATGCGTTTCATTAAACTTATGGAACCAATAAAAAATAATTTTTCATGGAAAGGGAACAAATACATTCAGATTTTACCTTCTTCTGATGGTTCCACAAGCTACCCAGATTTTTCTTATCTGGACGACTGGGACTATACCTATGAGGATGTCAATCAGCCGCTGGTACTTGGTTCTTTGACGTTGGATAGCTGCTTAGTTGTAAACCAGCGTAATGAAGTGCTGAACGACCCTGATAATCCTCAGGTATATAGTGAAATTAATATCGGCATTGAAAAATATGCCAAAGGTATCGGCATGGTGTACAGAAAATTTTTTCATAGGGAATGGCAACCACCATTACAGGACGGATCCGGGGGTTATGCTTTAGGATATGGTGTTACATTAACCATGACTGATCATAATTAGAATCACCACTAAGGTTTTATGAATAAACTTTCCGTATTGTTTGCTTTTTTTGTTCTGTTTATTTCATTGCAGGCAAATGCACAATACACTACATATGTAATACAGCTACGCGACAAAAACGCAACAACATTTAGCCTGAACCAACCCGGGCAATTCATGTCGGACGCTGCCCTGAACAGGCGCCTGCTATATAAAATTGCTCCCGACTCAACAGATCTTCCCATACCTACTGCCTACTTAGACAGTATCAGGCTGGCTGGCAACGTATCCATTTTGTATACAAGTAAATGGCTTAATCAGGTAAGTATCAAAACAACAGATACCGCTGCCCTGAGAAAAATCAACGCTTTCAGTTTCGTGAAAAACTCAAAAAACGTTGCACCGAGGCCTAAAAAAAAATCACTCCGTCCAAAAACCCGGGATATTACTGATGAAAACGCAAGCGATATCCAATTGGGCTATGAAGGAAATTCGGACTATTATTCGTACGGCTATG
>CAZKPH010000113.1:0-7413 GCA_964554605.1 uncultured Ferruginibacter sp. | reverse complement strand
CAGGAAGCCTGTACTTAGAGAAATTCATTTAGGGGGGGGCACACCCACTTTCTTCTCGCCGGCTAACCTTGCCGCATTGGTAGAAGCGTTATTTCGGAATTCCATTATACACCCCAGGCACGAATTTAGCATTGAAGGCCATCCAAATAATACAACCAAGGACCATATGCAGGTATTATATGATCTTGGGTTCCGCCGTATCAGTTTTGGTGTTCAGGATAATGACACTGAAGTGCAGCATATTATTAACCGTATTCAACCACTCGAAAATGTACAAAGGGTAACAGACGAAGCAAGGAGTATAGGATTCAAGTCTGTTAATTTTGACCTCATCTATGGGCTTCCTTTGCAGAATGCGGAGCGAATGAAAAAAACCATATTGCAATCTGTTGCCATGAAACCTGACAGAATTGCTTTTTACAGTTATGCACATGTGCCATGGACAAGCAAGGGGCAGCGCCTATTTGACGAAAGTCATTTGCCTTCTACGGATGAAAAAATGAAATTGTATCTCTTGGGAAAACAGATGTTTTCCGAGCATGGCTATCACGATATAGGCATGGATCATTTTGCACTTCCTGAGGATGATTTGTACCTGGCATGGAAAGAAGGCTGGTTGCACAGGAATTTTATGGGATATACCACACAACGGACAACAATGTTGCTCGGGCTTGGTGTTTCCAGCATAAGCGATGCCGGTATTGCCTTCGCACAAAATGAGAAAACCCTTCACGATTATATTGCGGCTGTAGAGAATAACGAATTGGCTATTTTCCGCGGTTGTTTTTTATCGGAAGAGGACGAAGTATTCAGGAGGTATATACTGGATATAAGCTGTCACGGTAGGGCAACCTTTGATGAGGCAACTTTACCTGTACTTAAAGAATATACTTTTCCCGAATTGAAAAAACTGGAAACCGACGGATTGATTGAGTGGAATGAACAAATGATCCAGGTTACTCCCCTGGGACGGAATTTTATAAGAAATATTTGTGCAGCTTTCGACCTCTATCTTCAGCGAAACAGAAATGTACCGGGCCAGAAGCCTTTATTCAGTAAAGCTATTTAGGCTTTGTTCTTACTCTCTTATAAATTTTTATGGCCCCCATTAACAGGATTATAAAACCAGCAAGCCCTACAATACCCCAAATGAAACTGAGGCTTTGTTTTACAGTAGCCAGAATAACAATGGCCACAAGAAAGATTGTGGCTACTTCATTCCAGACCCTTAATTGCTGAGAACTGTATTTAAACACACCATTGGTTTGTTCTTTAAATAATTTATGCAGGGATAAATGATACAAGTATAGGAAAACTACAAATATCAGTTTAATCAGCAGCCACCTTCCGCCGCTGTCAAAAAGAAGCTTTAACCAGTTGCCATCTATCAAAGCTGTAGTACCGAAGATTAATGTAAGGATAGCAGAAGGCCATGTGATTCCATACCAAAGCCTTTTCATCATGATGTTAAACTGTTCTCTTATAGCATTACGTTCCCTTTCAGGTTTTTCTGCTATTTCTGTATTGTAAATCAGCAGCCTGGGGAAATAAAAAAGACCTGCAAACCAGGTTACTACAAATATTATGTGAATGGCTTTTATATAATAATACATAAATAATGTTTTAAAAAATCATACTGTTGTTTCCATGCAAATATTCATCTATCCATTTTGTAAGAGTTTGTACCCACAGCGGGTGAATATTTAGGCAGGGAATCATATTATAGCTTTCCCCTCCCGCATGAATGAATGTTTCCTTTCCCCTTTCTGCAATTTCTTCCAAAGTTTCCAGGCAGTCGCTTACAAAAGCAGGGCAAATAATCAGTAATTTTTTTATGCCTTCAGCGGGCATCTCCTGCAAACGTTTATCTGTAAAAGGTTGCAGCCACCCTTTTCCTAAGCGGGATTGAAATGAATTACTATATTTTCCCGAAGGGATATTCAGGGCAGTAGCAATATTTTCTGTTGTAGCGAGACATTGATGGCGGTAACAGAATTTATGTGCCGCTGAAAGGGTTTTACAACAGTTGCCGGTTTTCAGGCAATGGTTGCCGGTGATGTCGCTTTTTCTTATATGTCTTTGTGGGACTCCGTGGTAGCTAAAAAGAATATGATCATATTCCTCCCGGAGATACGGTTGGATGATTGCAGATATTGCTTTGGTATATTCTCTTTCATTGTAGAAGGGTTTAATAAAATTTAAACGGAAAGGATAATTCCCTTTTTGATGGCATTCTTTTGTATAGATAACAGCTGTTTCGAACGAAGACATTGCATAATGTGGATATAGCGGAATGGCAAGGACTTCATCAAGTTCGGGGAATTCCTGTTGCAAGTCATTAAAAGTTTTATAGGGGGAAGGATTGCCATAACGCATAGCAATCCGTACAGGTACCTGAATGCTTTGCTGCAAAGCGGTTTGTAATTTCCTCGTAAAAATGATAAGCGGCGAACCCTCTTCCTCCCAGATGCTTTTGTAGGCTTCTGCAGATTTAGGTGTTCTGAATGGAACAATAATTCCGCCGACAAGTATTTTACGAAACAAGTACGGGTAATCAATGACCCGCTTGTCCATCAGGAATTCATTCAGGTATTTTTTAACATCAGGTAAAGATGTTGAATCAGGTGAACCCAGATTTATCAGTACGACAGCTTTTTTTACAGGCATTTTTTTAGGATGTAAGCAAAGCTAAACAGGTTATTCATTAGTTTTTTTTGACAATCGTCATAAGTTTGTCACAAAGTCTTTTGCTATTGCTGATTTTGATCATGTTTTTTTATGATTTCAATTCAATAACAAACATTTGACAAATGATTGACATAAGAATTAGTTCAAGTTATAGCGGACATTTACTTTTGTGAGGTACTGTATTCTGCATGGGTAAGCATAGGGATATATCCGGATTTTTCGTTGTAGGAATTAATTATAAAAAAACAGATGGATCTGTCAGGGGGCTTTATGCCATCAATACAGACCAATACGCTTTATTACTTACAGAAGCGGCTAACCGGAATCTTACAGGGCTTTTTGTAATTTCTACTTGTAACCGTACTGAGATTTACGGTTTTGCCGACAAACATTCTGCACTATCCTCACTTCTCTGTGATCATACCGAAGGCAATTGGGACGATTTTGACAAGCGGGCGTATATCAAACAGGGCGAGGAAGCTATAAGGCATTTATTTTCTGTTGCCGCAGGTTTGGATTCGCAGATATTGGGTGATTATGAGATCGTGGGGCAGATAAAACAGGCCGTGAAATTTTCCAAAGAACAGTCCTGTCTTGGCGCTTATCTTGAAAGAATGGCAAATGCCGTTTTTCAATCTTCAAAAGAAATAAAGACTACAACACGGTTGAGCGGCGGTACGGTTTCCGTTTCCTTTGCCGCTGTTCAGTATATAAAAGATCAGGTAAGGAATATCCGACAGAAAAGAATATTATTGATTGGTACCGGGAAAATAGGGAAGAGTACCTGCAGGAACCTTGTAGATTACTTACACACCCAAAACATTACCCTTATGAATCGCACAGATTCCAAGGCAGAAGCATTAGCTGCGGAGTTGGGGGTAGACTGTGTATCTTCTGACGACATTACTTCTCAAATAAAAAAGGCAGATATAATTCTGGTAGCTACAAATGCCTCTGATCCGGTAATTCTGCCGGAGCATTTGCAGCATTGCAATGATAAACTGATTATTGACCTCTCTATACCGTATAATGTGCATACGGCAGTTAAAGATATCCCGGGAATTACACTTGTAAATGTGGATGAACTCTCCCGTTTAAAAGATGAAACTTTGCTCATGCGCCGGAAAGAAGTGCCGAAAGCAAAGATTATCATTGAAAAGCATATTGCCGAATTTATGGAATGGTATGCTATGCGCCGCCATGTACCGGTACTTAAAGCTGTAAAAACCAAACTGGAACAATTGCATTATACTGATGCTTTTTCAAACGAGCATTTTATTTCCGGATCCATCGGCAATAAAGAACGGATCCAGAAAGTAATAAACAGCATGGCCTCTAAGATGCGTACTCAGAATAACAAGGGTTGCTATTATATTGAGGCAATTAATGAGTACATTGCTACCGGAACAAACGAACCCTCATGCATAAAATAATACGGATCGGCACAAGGGAAAGCCAACTGGCTGTATGGCAGGCAGAACAGGTTAAAAAAAAACTTGTTGCCGCCGGGTTTGCTGCCTCATTGGTGTTTATAAAAAGCGAAGGGGATACAGATCTGCAAACACCGCTTTATGAAATGGGAGTGCAGGGTGTATTTACCCGTGCATTGGATCAGGCATTACTCAACAATAAGATTGATATCGCTGTACATTCCATGAAAGATGTTCCTACACAATTGGCAAAGGGGATTATCCAGGCGGCTGTGTTAGAGCGAGCGTCGCATAAAGATGTCCTTGTTTATAAACAGGCCGATGGCATATCGTTTCTGGAAAATAAAGACACTGTTGCTGTTATTGCAACCAGCAGTATTCGTAGAAAATGCCAGTGGCTGCATCGTTTTCCGCAACATAAAGTAGAAAACCTGAGAGGTAATGTTAATACACGTTTGCGCAAATTGGAGGAGAATAAATGGAATGGGGCACTCTTCGCAGCCGCAGGTTTGGAGAGCATTTGTCTGCTCCCGGATGAACATATAGCCCTCTATTGGATGCTTCCTGCCCCTGCGCATGGAGCTATTATGATTGTGTGCCGGGGTGAAGATGATTTTTGTTTTTCTGCAATGAAGTTGTTAAATGACCATAATACGGAAATTTGCACAAGAGTAGAAAGGGATTTTCTTCGTGCATTATTGGGGGGGTGCTCTACCCCGGTAAGTGCTTTGGCCGAAATAAAAGATAATGAACTTTTTTTCCGGGGCAATGTATTTTCACTGGATGGGAAAGAAAAAGCAGAACTGGCTATTTCCTGTTTGCTGGCAGAAACAAGTACTATAAAAATATTTGGGGAATTGGCCGCCGGGCAGTTATTGAAAAATGGCGGGTCCCGGATTGTAGAAAAAATCCATAATGCTACAAAATAAAATATCCATATTATCTACCAGACCGATTGGCAAAACACTTGTACAGCAGGCTAACGTTGCCGGTATTGCTATAGATGAGCTTTCTTTTATCGAAACAGAGTTTATTCGGGATATATATACACAACAGGAAATAGAAAATATTGCATCACAATCGGCAACAATTGTATTCACAAGCATGAATGCTGTAGAATCCGTTGTAGAGGAATTGTGGGAACAATCTCCCGAGTGGGATATTTATTGTATAGGAAATAACACACAGAAAAAAGTGAGGGAATATTTCGGGGAAAATTCCATTACAGGAACGGCTGGCAATGCAGCAGATCTTGCAGACCTCATCGTGGAAAATGGTGTAGAAGAGGTTTTTTTCTTTTGCGGCGACCGACGGAGAGATGAACTGCCGGAAATATTGCAAAAAAATGATGTTGTAATTAATGAAATCGTTGTATACCGTACACGCCTGGTAACACACAATATTGCAAAAAAATATAACGGTATTATGTTTTTCAGCCCTAGTGCCGTGGAAAGTTTTTTCAGCACCAATAAAATAACCGATGATGTGATCTTTTTTGCAATAGGGGCTACTACTGCCAATGAAATTAAAAAGCATTCATCTAATAAGATTATAACGCTGGCAGAACCATCCAGTGGAAACCTTGTAAACCTGGTAATGAAGTATTATCGATAATACAGCCACAGATAATTTGAGAATATGACACAATTAATGAATGATCTTTTATTGAAAGCACTAAGAAAAGAACCGGTGGCCCGCCCTCCCGTATGGATGATGAGGCAGGCCGGACGGTACCTTCCTGATTATATCAGGTTGCGGGATAAATATGATTTTTTTACCCGGGTGCAGACTCCCGGACTAGCCTGCGAAATCACGCTTCAGCCTGTTCAACAAATCGGTGTGGATGCGGCTATTATTTTCTCGGACATTCTTGTAATTCCTCAGGCAATGGGGCTAAAAGTGTTGATGGAAGAAGGGAAAGGGCCTTTATTGCCAAACGTTATCCGAACACAACAGGAAATAGATTCTTTACAAACAGCAGGTGTAGCACAAAGCCTAAAATATGTTTTTGAGGCTTTGGCATTGACAAAAAAAGAGCTGAATGGCTCTGTTCCTCTTATTGGCTTCGCCGGTGCACCCTGGACTATTTTGTGTTATATGGTAGAAGGGAAAGGAAGCAAAACATGGGATAAAGCTAAGCAGTTTGCTTATACACAACCGTTGTTGGCGCATCAGTTATTGCAAAAGATAACAAATATCACAATCGATTATCTTAAACTGCAGCTAGCTGCCGGCGCTGATTGTGTACAAGTATTCGATAGTTGGGCAGGCTCATTGAGTCCGGAAGATTTCAGGTTATTTGCACAACCATACCTGCTTCAGATAGCCGATGCTTTGAAAGATACAGGGCCGGTGATATTGTTTCCCAAAGGAGCATGGTACGCCTTGGAAGATCTGAGCAACAGCAGTGCAGCCGGATTAGGTGTTGACTGGTGCATATCGCCGCAAGTGGCAAGAAGGCTAACACAAAACAAAATAACTTTGCAGGGAAATTTTGATCCTGCAAAACTGCTGGCACCCATAGCCGATATAAAAAAGGCAGTAAAAGAGATGATAACGGCTTTTGGAATGCAGCAATATATAGTAAACCTGGGGCATGGTATTACCCCCAATGTACCGGTGGATCATGCGAAAGCTTTTGTGGAAGCAGTGAAGGAGTACAGATAAACGAAGCAACAAATTTCAATATTATTAATAAAGAGAAGCCATGTATTTACAAAGACGAAACCGAATATTGAGGGCCAGCCCGGCTATACGTTCGATGATAGCTGAGACAAGGCTTACAACTGATGACCTGATAATCCCCCTTTTTATCGGTGAGGGTAACAATGAACAGTGGGAAATAGCTTCCATGCCCGGCTACTATCGCCGTACCTTGGATCTTACTATCAAGGAAGTGAAAACCCTTTGGGAGTTGGGAATCAAAAGCGTACTTCTTTTTGTAAAATCAAAAGATGAACTTAAAGACAATAAAGGTACGGAAGCGTTGAATCCACACGGCCTTATGCAAAGAAGTATCCAGGCATTGAAAGATGCGGTACCTGGGTTATTAGTGATGACCGATGTGGCGCTTGATCCTTATTCATCCTATGGGCATGATGGTATAGTAGAAAACGGAGAAATTGTGAATGATGCCACTGTGGAAGTACTGGCTGCCATGAGCGTTAGCCATGCAGAGGCAGGTGCGGATTTTGTGGCTCCAAGCGATATGATGGACGGACGCATTGGCGCTATCCGAAGGGCACTGGAAGAAAATAATTTTACTCGTACCGGGATCATGGCATACAGCGCCAAG
>CAZKPH010000112.1:0-7453 GCA_964554605.1 uncultured Ferruginibacter sp. | reverse complement strand
TATATTTCGAATCGATAACAGCATATCGTTGCGCCTGAATATGCAAAGCAGCAATCAGTAATGAGAATGCAATAAAAAGTATCTTTTTCATTGACGTAAATTTTTTAAAATTATTCCGGCTCCTGGCCAAGCATAAAGGTAAACTTAAATGCGTTCTTAATCGGCTGCCCGGATTGTATTCTGTCAAAACCGATACCATAGTCAAAACCAAGCAGGCCAAACATTGGTAAAAAGAAGCGCATACCCACCCCGGCCGACCTTCTCAACTGAAACGGGTTATATTCCTTGAATGTATACCATCCATTGGCAGCCTCAAAAAAGGCAAGCCCGTAAATGGTACTGCTGGGATTGGTACTAAACGGATATCTCAGCTCCATTGTGTATTTGTTGAAGATAGTAAAAAACTGCGTTGGGGTTACATTATCCGGATTGATCTTCGGGTCGGAAGAGGAATAAACTGGATAACCACGCTGGGCAATGATATCATACCCCAAAATAGCAAAATTATTACTCAACCCGGCATCACCTAACTGGAACCTCTCAAATGGAGATATTTCCCTGTCTTTATTATATCTCCCAATAAACCCGTATTTGGCAGCAACTTTCAGAATAAATTGTTTATTCTTTTCCTCACCTTTAGCTACCCCGATCGGAACATAATATTCACCATTAAACCTCCATTTATGAAATTCAGGAAGCTTATATTGATTTTCATTGTCTTCCGTCATGCCGAGCAATGAATACGGTAAAGTAAATTGCCCGCTCAACATAAAGTTTGAACCGCCGCTTGGGAACATCGGGTTCCCCATGGTAGCATTGCGCACCAATGCCAGCTTAAGGCTTATATTGGTAGACGTGCCATTGCTGATACCCTTAAAAATATTGGAATAATTTTTTAACCGGTATTGTTGAAAGTTGAAAGCATAAATCAGTGAAAAATAGTCATCAGGCCATTTCAATTGCTTACCCAGAGAAACACCGACTCCAATAGTTTTAATATAAGACGTGTCTCCGCAGGATTTACAATAAGACCCTGTATACGGATCGTATGCGTTGGCATATCTTGTATTGAAATAACTAACAGTGAATGAATTTCTTTTTTTGCCTCCCAACCATGGCTCGGTAAACGAAAAATTGTACGAACGATATGCTTTCCCGTTGGATTGTACCCTGGCGCTTAGTTTTTGGCCATCACCCGAAGGCAAGGGATCCCATGTTGATTTCTTAAAGATATTATTCAATGAAAAATTATTGAACGTAATACCAAGTGTACCTGTAAGCCCGATCCCGCCGCCAAAACCGGCAGACAATTCAAGCTGGTCGCTCGATTTTTCTTCTACATTCCAGTTGATATCTACCGTTCCGTTATCTGCATTGGGTACCACATTGGGTGTGATCTTTTCCGGATTAAAGAACCCAAGTTGCGAAAGTTCACGAGTGGTGCGTATAATATCGGAGCGGCTGAATTTTTCGCCGGGAATAGTTCTTAATTCTCTGCGTACCACATGGTCCTTTGTTTTGTCGTTTCCACTAATTTCTATTTTACCTATTGTTGCCTGAGGGCCTTCCGTCATTCGGATCTCAAAATTGATAGTATCGTTGTATACCGATGTTTCAACCGGGTCCACCCTGAAAAATAAATATCCGTCATCCATATACAAACTACTGATATCACCTCCTTCCGGAGACAACTCTTTACCGAGTCTTTTATTTAGCATTTCCAAATTATAGACATCGCCTTTTTTAATACCAAGCAATAAAGTAAGTACCGAATCGCTGTACTTTGTATTCCCACGCCAGGTAATATCCCCAAAATAGTATTTTCTACCTTCTTTTATTTTTATGTGCAGGTTAAGATTGCCTTTACTGTTAGATATAGCGGTATCCGATACGATCATCGCATCCCTGTACCCCTGAGAATTATAATAATCAAGCAGTTTTTCTTTGTCTTCTTCGTATTTTTTAACATTGTACTTTGCTGAACTTAATTTGAAACGGATATAGGGGTCCAAAACCTCTTTGGTTTGGCTATAAGACAAAAAGCCCATATCCCTGATATATTCTTTTGCCGTAAGTATTTTCTTCTTGGCACCATACGGGCTTACATATTTTTCCGGAAATAGCGTGAATCGTGTCATTTCCTTGGTACCCTTCATCTGTTTTTTCAGTTTACTGTCGATCAAATTGTCGTTCCCGGCGAAATTGATTGAGTAAACTTTTACTTTATTACCTTTATTTATATAAAAACTTATATTAACGGCATTAGCCATTTCGGAGGCGGGTTCTTCTTTTATATCTACAGCAACATTTCTATATCCTTTGTCGGAATAAAATTTTTTTATAATATCCACGGCACTTAGCTTCATATTTTCGGTTACAACCCTGTCTTTAGAAAGACCTATTTTACCTTCAAGGTCATCTTTTTCGCCTTTTTTTGTGCCGAAAAACTGTACGGAAGACAACCGGGGCCTTTCCATAATTGCCAACTCAATACTTAAATCATTTCCAACCAATTGTGTGAGATATATTTTTACATCCGATATCAGGCTCTGTTTCCAAAGCTTGGTTATAGCTTTTGAGAATGCATCCGTGCCGGGTATCTGCACTTTATCGCCTACGGCCAGGCCGGATATGGAAATAATAAGGTTCGGATCGAAAGCCTGCGTGCCACTTATAGCGATATTTGCTATTGTATATTCCTTGGGTACCTTGGTGTCAAATATTTCCATTAACCTGGGATCAACAGAAACCGGGCGGGAAGTATCGGCTCCCACCTGTGAAAAACCGGCATTGCTGAAAAGTAATATATTAATGAAAAAGAAAATATTCTGGTAAATCCGCTGCATCAAATGGTATTTTACGGTCGGCAAATTAAGGCCATTAATGAAAACTATTTGTTAAACATTATTTTATATCTCAATACTTCAAAAACACCTGATAAGACAGATTGCATATCAATGAACTTCAATATTATCTTTAATTTGTTCACTGGTCTTACCAAATCTTCTTTCACGGTTCTGAAAATCAGTTATCGCGGTATACAAATGTTCCTTCCTGAAATCGGGCCAAAGCGTTTCCGTAAAATACAATTCACTGTAAGCCAATTGATAAAGAAGAAAATTACTTATTCTGTATTCACCACTTGTTCGTATCATCAATTCCGGGTCTGGAATATTTTTTGTGCAAAGATATTGCTGCAAGGCCTCCGGTGTTATATTATCCGGGCCTATCAGCCCTTTCTTTACATCTATAACCATATCCTTTATAGCTTTTACAATTTCCCATCGGCTGCTATAACTCAATGCCATTACTAGATTAAGCCCGGTATTTTTCCCCGTTTCCCTGATCGCATCCTTTAATTCCGCATTAGCTGATTCCGGAAGCATTGCTAAATCTCCGATTACATGCAACCTTATATTATTCTTATTAAGCGTGGGAACTTCCTTTTTTATTGTTTCCACCAACAACTCCATCAGCCCATTTACCTCATATTCAGGCCTGTCCCAGTTTTCTGTACTGAATGCGTATAGGGTAAGATACTCAATTCCCAATTCGGCACATCCTTCAACAATCTCTCTTACACTTTCAACACCATGCATATGGCCGTAGAGACGGTCTTCTCCTTTCTCCTTTGCCCAACGCCCATTACCATCCATTATGATGGCAATATGACGGGGAAGTCTTTTCATGTCAATTGCTTCTTTCTGGGTCATAAGCTAATTGCTGGAGTGTGTTTACTGCCACTGTTATAAGGGTGCAAAAGTAATAAAATTTAGTTGGAATAAGCATTTTGGGCAAATCATAATGATACGGCAGTAAATACTCTTGAGATACAAACTTCATTGTGTTTTTATCATAGTATCAATGACGCAATCAATTCCCGGGCTTATCTGCAATATTGTTTACTTTTTATATGTAAACAATATTGTTAGTTTACCACCGTCATCAGACTGAGCCGTCATACGGCCAGGGTACCCTGCCTCGAATCCGGAGTAATTATAATTCTCAAAAGCCGCCTCCCCATTAAAAATGGTTTTGATGGAAAGAAAAGCATTTTCTCCGGAACGGGCCAACGTTCTGTCCGGGTCATCTTCATCTAATCCTACATATAATTGTATCGGCGTATTGGCAAACCAGAAAGGATTTTTAATGAACGGGCTCACGGTATAATTTTGCGAAAAATTCCCAAATCCATCCACCGTACCATTGATAGCTACAAATGAATATGGCCCTGTTACGGTAGCGGTTGTCGTTGCCGTATATTCTTCTACCCCATAATGGATAACAATTTTTATAGTGTTTTTTGAAGGATAGGTGTAATAAGTTGCCAAGGATTCCTGCAAAACGGAATCTTTGCATAATGTACTGTCGGCATTGTAATAAATCAACGTAGTTTCGTAAGGGTCACTATTGCCCGACTTAAGGTCATACAGATCTTTCCTCAACGGATAATACGTGTCTCCCATATATGTAAATACAAGGCTGTCTTTTGATACTAAAATGTTGTTATCATAGCTATAACGGGATTTGGCTGTAAGCCTGTTGAGGTTGTCGTAATAGTAAAACTGAGTAATTTGTGTCAAATCCCCATTTCCATAATCCATTGTCATATCTGTATTTGAAATATATTTTCTTTCGGTTGTTGATGCAACATCCGAATCTTTTGAACAGGAGGCAAAAAGCAACAGTAATATAACTACGGGATAATTTATCTTCATATAACAGATTTGAGATAAAGATAATACATTAACATCCTTTTATATCATTTCATTTTAAGCAGAATCCATTCGGCCACCGCTTCCTGCCCGATCAGATATTTTAATGAAATCGCAATGGTTTCAGGAAGTTTTTTAAGTGTAATCTCCAAAAATCTGCCGATTTAGGTAATTTTACCGAAAACCCATGCTTCTCTGCACATGAAAGAAACAAAAGAATCGTTCCTTGCTAAAAGCACGATAAAATCTGCCGATGTAGAACACCGTAGGAAAATACTTTTCAATATTGGAAAATACAATTCTGTTGTGCCGGCCGGCAAAAAACAATTCAATGATGTAAATCTTGCCAGGGAAAGGGCAAAAAATGCAAAATGGCGTGCTATAGAAACGCTCGATCAACAACTGGAAGAGTTTGAACTTAATTTCACCAAAAGAGGAGGAAAAGTAATTTGGGCTGAAAATGCAGAACAGGCTATAGGCGAGATATTGCAAATCTGTAGGGAGAAGGATTGTAAGACGATTGTAAAAAGCAAGAGCATGGTTACTGAAGAAATCCATCTCAACAAAAACCTCCTGGAACACGGAATTGAAAGTATTGAAACAGACCTTGGAGAATATATCCAACAACTGGATGGCGAGCCTCCTTATCATATCGTTACTCCAGCTATGCACAAGAATAAGGAAGATGTAGCCAAGCTTTTTAATGATAAATTAGGCACACCGATTGATTTAACCCCGGAACAACTTACACTTGTAGCCCGTGATGTTTTGAGAAAAAAATATACAGAGGCTGAAATAGGCATTACCGGGGCGAATTTTATTATCAGTGATATCGGCGGTATTGCCGTAACTGAAAATGAAGGCAATGCCCGATTGAGTTCTTCTTTCCCAAAAACACATATAGTGATTGCCGGGATAGAAAAGATGATTCCTTCTGTAGCAGATCTGGCTTTATTCTGGCCACTGCTTGCCACTTATGGCACAGGGCAAAAAATAACTGTTTACAACAGTATTATCTGCGGGCCTAAACAGGAAAATGAAAAAGACGGCCCCGAAGAAATGTATGTGGTATTACTCGATAACGGCCGCACGAATCTTTTGAAAAAACCACAGTTAAGAGAAAGCCTTTATTGCATCAGATGCGGAGCCTGCCTGAATGCCTGCCCGGTATATAAAACCATCGGTGGACATAGTTATAACACTACGTATAGTGGCCCTATCGGTAGTGTTATTACACCTCATTTGCGGGACCTGGACGATTATAACCACCTGAGTTTTGCATCTTCCCTCTGCGGAAACTGTACGGAAGTCTGTGCCGTTAAAATAAATCTGCATGAATTACTACTGGAGAACAGGCACGAGGCTATAGAAGAAGACATGGTTGCCTTTAGCGAAAAAATGGCCTGGAAAATGTGGAAGTTTGCCTGCTTACATCGCAGCATTATGAATGCCAGCAATGGCAAAGCAAAAACCAAAGTTGTAAATTCTCTTTTCAAAGACTGGAAAAACCATCGCAGCGGACTGAATTTTAGTGCCAAAACTTTTAACCAAATGTGGAAAGAGAAACACAAAAACCGGCCGTAAACCCTTTGAAAGATGATAGGCATCTACTCAACATTTACATCTTCCCGGCTACATTACATCTGTTCATTCATCTTTGAAGAACTGATGCAGACGGAATTTTTTATTACAAGCAATAAGGAAATTTTTATTGCCCACACGGGGGCAAGAATATTTTACAGCAGTGACAGCCCTTTTTGCGAATCTCTTTCTATCATACCTCATTCACTTCTATCGGAAAACACAATCACCAACCAACATATTGAGTGTTTTCTACATCATGGTTATACTGCCTTTTTTGGCACCGGTAGTAATGATATACCATTTGATATATTATCAGCTTCTTTTTACCTGGTAAGCCGCTATGAAGAATATCTGCCTCATAAAAAAGATTTATATGGCCGATATGCACATGAAAATTCACTTGCTTTCAGGCAGGGTTTCCTCCATCTGCCACTGATCAATATCTGGGTAAAAGACCTTGCAATAAAACTACGCCGTATTTTCCCGGAAGAAAAAATTAACTTTCCTTCATTTCGTTTTATCCCTACTTACGATATTGATATTGCCTATTCTTATAAATACAAAGGGGCTCTGAGAAATATCGGTGGCTTTATTAAAAAGCCTTCCGCTGGCAGGATAGGAGTACTATCTGGTTTTATGAAAGACCCTTTTGATGTTTATGAGGAACTCAACACTTTACATATACGATATCGGTTGGAGCCTGTATTTTTCTTCCTTATGGCTTCGCAAAACGGAGACTACGACAAAAATATTTTGCCAGAAACAAAAGCCATGCAAAAGTTGATATCCTATTATGCCACTAACCATACTATTGGCATACATCCCAGTTGGCAAAGCGCGGGCAACCATGCTTTGCTTAAAGAAGAAAAAGATAAATTAGCTTCTATCTCTAAAACAAATATTTACAGGTCCCGGCAACATTATATCCAATTTAATTTACCGGAAGGATACAGATATCTCCTTAGCGCAGGCATCACAAACGATTATTCGATGGGATATGGAAGTATCAACGGGTTCAGGGCTTCTGTAGCAACTGATTTTTATTGGTACGACCTTGAAAAGGAAATCCAGACTTCTTTAAAAATACACCCCTTCTGCTTCATGGAAGCTAACAGTTTGTATGAGCAAAAACAAGCTCCGGAAAGTACATTAAC
>CAZKPH010000111.1:0-7464 GCA_964554605.1 uncultured Ferruginibacter sp. | reverse complement strand
AGTTTATTACCTGATTTTTGCTGTTGCCGGCCATGGTCTCAATAATGCGCTACAATCTATTTTTTCCAAACACGCCGGTGCCGGGAAATCAGACCGCTTTGCCTGTATATTCTCCCAGGGAATCCGGATCAGCTTATATTTTTCGCTTTTAGGCATACTGGTTACATGGTGCATCGCTCCACTGATACTCAGGCAGTTTGCAGCTCCGGCATCTTTTCCTACGGAAATGAGTTTCCTGCGAATAAGGATTTTTGGTTTACCCTTCCTGTTCCTGTTTCAATTGGGGAATGCATTTCTCGTAGCATCGCTCAACAGCCATTTACTAATCATAGGTTTTGTTATAGAAGCATCAATAAATATCCTGCTTGATTATATACTGATCTTTGGCCATGCCGGACTACCGGCGTTAGGATTTAATGGCGCTGCGATTGCATCGTTGATTGCAGAAATTTGCGGAATGGTTGCAGTTTTCCTTGTTATTTACAAGACAGGGCTCAAAAGGAAATATTCGTTATTCAGGGACCTTTCCTATGATAAACATTTCCATAAAGAGATATTAAATATCTCTGCACCGCTGATATTCCAGTATATAATAAGTGTAACTACCTGGCTGGTATTCTTCTTCCTGATCGAAGAAAAAGGCAAGATGGCCAAAGCTATCAGTAATACTATGAGAAATGTATTTGGGTTATCGGGCATCTTTGTCTGGGCATTTGCCGGTACCAGTAATGCTATGGTAAGCAACCTTATCGGGCAGAAGAGAGAAGATATGGTCATTTATACCATAAAGAAAATAATGTTCTGGAGTTTTTGCTGTTGCCTTTTCATGGTATCAGTGATCAATATTTTTCCACAGGTATTCTTCGGTTTTTTTGGACAGGGGCTGGAATTTATTTCAGAAGCAACACCTGTAGTAAAAACTGTTTCCGCAGGATTACTTGCAATGAGCATGGCTAATATCTGGCTGAATGGTGTAACGGGTACAGGCAGAACACGTATCAATCTTCTTATCGAAATTGTTGCTATTACAGTTTATATGCTCTATACATGGTATTTCATGAAAATTCATTATATATCCTTATCAATGGCATGGTCTAATGAATTCGTTTACTGGTGCATCATACTAATGCTATCATACGGATTTATTAAAAAAGGATCCTGGCGGGTGCCGCGGTAACAATCAATTGCTGATCCATTCATTGTTGGCAAAATCAATATCAGGTAATATTTTATCAGGATCTAATGTAACTTTTTTTAGTTTCTCGCTTGTCGGTAAAAGTACTCGCCATGTAGCTGTATTATTCCATATTTCAACCGGTATTGTCATATTCCCCTTCTTTCCCGATTCGGTTTCATAACGAATAATCACCGGCATTGCCATGGCCTCAAGGTTTGCAATGGCCACTATGGCACCCTGCGTAAGGTCATTGTTCTTATAGGTAACCCCTGTAATAGCCTGATCCAATTTATAATTTTCGAAAAACCACTCTTTCCAAAACCAACCGAGGTCTTCGCCGGATACATTCTCCATTGTACGGAAAAAATCCCAGGGAGTAGGATGTTTATAAGCCCATCTTTCTATATAAGCCCTGAAAGCAAAGTCGAACCTTTCCTGCCCTAATACTACATTCCGCAGTAGTTCCAACGCATACCCCGGTTTGTAATACAATGAATTGCTAATACTCATTTCCGGCAGCGCATCGGGTATATTCATTATACTTTCGGAACCTTCGCCAAACATAAATGGCACCATAAACTGCATATTATACGGATCCGACCGGTATTCGCCATTGTTAAAATCGTCATCGGCAAGAGAATTGATGAAAGTGTTGAACCCTTCATCCATCCAGCCATATTTTCTCTCGTTGCTTCCGACAATCATAGGAAACCATGTATGGCCGAATTCATGATCGGTTACACCAAACAATCCGGCGCTCTCGGAGGTACTGCCGCAAAAAATAATTCCCGGATATTCCATACCGCCAACATTGCTTGCAACGTTGGTAGCAACGCTATATGGATATTCGAACCAACGTTTGCTATAATTTTCAATAGACTTCTTAGTATACTCTGTCGCTCTTCCCCATCTTTCGTTCCCCTTACTTTCATCGGGATAAACACTCATTGCCAATGCTTTCTTTCCACTAGGGAGATTGATTTTCGCAGCATCCCAAATAAATGCTTTTGATGAAGCCCAGGAAACATCCCTGGCATTGTTAAGCTTGTAATGCCATTTAAATACTTTGGCTCCGGCAGGCCGGCCGAGATTATTGTTCACTTCAGATGATGTACGGATCATAACCGTTTTATCACTTTCCGCAGCTTCTTTTAGCCTTTTGACCTGTAATGCAGTCAGTACTTCTTCTGCGTTCTGTAATTCACCGCTGGCAACAACAATATGCGATGCTGGCACCGTAATTGTAAAATCGAAGTCTCCATATTCCAGGTAAAATTCTCCGGCACCAAGATAAGGTAAAGTATTCCACCCTTCCACATCATCAAATACACACATACGTGGATACCATTGCCCTACGGAAAAAATATCACCATTCTTTGTAGGCAGAATCCCGCAACGATCTGCTCCGTATTGTGGCAGGGTAAAAGAATATTCAATCCGGATGCTTATAACATCTCCATGCGCTTTAACGGCTTTGGGAAGTTTTAATTGCATGCGGGTGTCATTTACAATATATGGGATATCTCTCTCATCTCCTGCAACCAGCTTTACCGATTTAATTATATACCCTCCATTGAAAACAGTAGATGCATCACCGTACCTGCTATGCCCCGCTACCGGAAGTTTAGCCTGCCCCCTACTTGTTTTGTTAAACAGGTTTTGATCTAACTGAAGCCATAGGAAAGGAAGATTATAAGGGCTGTTATTAATATAAGTGATTACAACGGAACCGGAGATTTCATGTGTTGATTCATCCAATGAAACATCAATATTATAGCTGGCTTTATTTTGCCAATACCCGGGAGCCGGTTCCCCGCTCGCAGAACGGGTAATACTTTCCGAATATGGGTAAAATAAAGGGGAAAAAAGTTTATGTGGGTCATAGTGCGTACCGTTTTTATCGTCATCCTGGGCGGAGACACCTTTTGCACATAACACAAGCAACATACAATAGAATATCTTTTTAAGTATAGCCATTCTCTAATTATTTCAATTTTTGTAAAAGGGCCCTGCCTTCGGCTTTAAGAGCCATGTCGTCTTCTGTAACATTCGGAAGGGTTATCATATGCAATAAAGTATTTTTCGCTTTGTCCGGCTGATCATTTTTAATATACGCTTTTGCCAGTTCAAGGTCATTCAGAATAAATCCTGTTTTAGTTATTGACTGTGCCTTTTCAAAAGCAGCAATCGCTTCACTAACCGAAGCTTGTGGTACCCCGCCATAGAATAATTTGACAGCCGCTTTTTCAAACATGTTCAGACTACATATCTCATAGTGCCACCTTCCCAATATATGCCATGCTTTATAGTTTTGAGGGTTATACTGCAGCGCTAAATCCACATATTTCTTTATATCTCTGGCAGCCTGAATTTTTTCTTTATTAGATCTGTCCATGGACAGATGGCCTAATGCCATTGCCATCACACAATTTGCGTCTGAACTTTTCGGGTTCATCTTCAGGGCAGCATCTGCGAAAGACCTTGCAGCAGCATAGAAATCATCCCTGGCTTTTTTCTCTTTTTGCCGTTTGCCGATGCGGCTGCAAAGCTCGCTGCATTTTACACATGCATAAATGTTTCCGGGCTGTTGTTTCAGCACTTCATTATACTTAAAAAAAGCAGCTGTTTCGTTAGGCAATGCTTCGAGCCTTTCCGCTTCTTTTAAACCGGCAGCAATATTTTTCTCCTGCGAAAATGCCGAAAAAGAAAATAGGAGGCAAAGAAAAATATTTAAAGTAATTTTTGCAATCATATTACCATTCCTTTTCAAAGCTAAGGCCAATACTTCCTTCAAAATTTTCTACAGGCGGGTTGCCTTTGATAATCGTAATTCTTACCTTTTTAACCCTGTTATCAGAAAGCGCCAGAGCATCTGCCATATTTGCCGCAAGTGTTTCAAGAATATCCGAAGGCTTTGCCATATATTGTTTTATAATACGGTAAAGGTTTGTATAATCGGTCGTATCACTGATATCCCTGACAGGACCGGAAAGGTCTACCACTACATCTACATGCACCGTAAAGATATTTCCCAATATCTTTTCCTCCTTATATAAACCATGATAAGCATAAAAACGAAGATCATGCAAATGCAGTGTATACATTTTTCATAATTTTAAGTTTAATGTAGTCCGGCTGCGCCGAGATACCTCTCTGCATCTAATGCCGCCATACAGCCACTGCCAGCAGCAGTAATCGCCTGTCGATATGTTTTATCCTGTACATCCCCCGCTGCAAAAACACCTTCAACATTGGTCTTTGCACTACCGGGAATAGTTTTGATATAGCCTGCTTCATCCATATCTATCCAGTCTTTGAAAATACCACTATTAGGCTGATGCCCGATTGCCACAAAAAAAGCTTCGACAATAATATTATTCTTTTCTCCGGTCTTATTATTTCTCAGGCGTATTCCGGATACTTTCTTCTCTCCCAATACTTCGTCTGTTTCACTGTTCCAATGCACGGTAATATTATTGGTATTGCGAACACGCTCCTGCATAACTCTACTGGCACGCATTTCATCTCTCCTAACGATCATATGTACATGCGTACATATATTGGATAAATATAAAGCCTCTTCAGCTGCAGTATCACCAGCTCCAACAATAGCTACATCTTTCCCCTTAAAGAAGAACCCGTCACAAACGGCACAGGCGCTTACTCCATAACCATTAAGGCGTTGTTCGCTCTCGAGGCCAAGCCATTTGGCAGATGCACCTGTAGATATGATCACAGCATTTGCTTCTATCCATTTCTCTTCATCAATTTCCACTTTCAATGGCTTAGAAGAAAAATCAACTTTTGTTGCAATACCATACCTGATATCCGCACCCATCCTGGATGCTTGTTTTTCAAAATTCACCATCATTTCCGGGCCTTGTATCCCTTCCGGGTAGCCTGGGTAGTTTTCCACTTCAGTGGTGATGGTCAATTGCCCTCCGGGTTGTATTCCCTGGTATAATACAGGCCTCAACCCGGCTCTACTGGCATAAATAGCCGCCGTATAACCGGCCGGGCCGGAACCAATGATCAAACAGTTTACTTTTTCAGCAATTACTTTTTCTTCCATATATATGTTTTTAACTATTTACTAAAATAAGAATATTCACTCAAACCATTCCTGAAATTCATATGAAAATCGCAGATGCTGCTACTTTCAATGTGAGTCCATTACCTGCTAATATTATCATTTGGGGATGACCAGCGTTTTATAAATTGCACCATATCCGTAGAAAGCACCCAGCGCTCCATTTGATATATTACCAATTACCTTATTAGGCTGTGAAAAGGGATTGCCAATGCTAGACTGGGCAAATTCCCATGTACTCCAGAATTTATAAGTGGTTTTGTCAATATTGCACAACTTGAGCGTCACTGTATCTCCCTTCTTAAAAAAATTATCGTCAACAGGAACCATATCATTCCTATCCACACCCGGATCAACTTGTAGTTCATAAGTAGTGCCATCAATAATCTGATCATCAAAAACAGAGTTTTCACCGGGTAAAAATGGCCCACTGTTTCGCCTTGTGAAATAACGGATACAATTACCTAACCCGGGAGGATCTGATGAACGTACCATCAATACAACTTTATTCGTATCATCTGAAAACGGAGCCGATTTATACCATAGAGAATCTGGTTTACGGGAAACAAGCGGGATAGTTGTTTCGGAACGATACTCCTTCCCATCCAATCTTATCAGTAACGAATAATGTTTATTCAACTCTCCGTTAAAAGCGGTGGCCATATCTGCCGTATCTATGGAATAATAATAGTAATAATACCCATTCCCTAATGCGCTGCTGTATTCTTTCAAAGTATGGCTTAATGTACCGTTTGATATCACAATCCCGGCATGGTGCACAAAGGCATTTTCCAATAATTGTGGTGAAAAGCTACTGAAATAATCAAAACTTTTTGTGAGTACTACAACAGGTGGCTTATCATTTTCAATCCCGGCATCTACTACCAGGATATCGTCAGCATTCTTAAGGCTAAAATTAATACTCTTTTCACAGGATGAAATAATCGCTGCTACTATGATGAACACAATAAATTTCATTCTGCAAAATTACTGAGAAGGCACTCAGTATAAGTGCCTCAGCAAATTTTTTAAATTTTATTAAAAAATACCCGTAAAAGTATTATTGAACATTACTGACACGCTTCATGGTCATCTGGTAACTGATACCTAAGTATGTTTGTGATACTACAAGAGTGTTACAGTCCCAACTGGTGATATCCGCATCCTGGATCGGCATCAGGCTGCCATCTGTATTTATCGTTATTTTCTTAGTATTCACATCTACATCCCAAGTACCATTACCATCGCCTGAACAGCCTTCCGGTTCTTCATAAACAACTGTCTTTGCGGTATTGGTTGCATAAAGCTCTACCATTGCATTTTGCTGGCAAGTCGTCAAAGGCACATCAACACCTGATGCTGTGATCTTAGTAATTTTATATATACCGGTAAGATCTTTTGTAGCAACATAGCAATCCAGCGAATGATCCTTTTTACAAGATGAAATTGCAGCAATTACAACAAAAGCAAAGGCGAATAAATAAACCTTTTTCATATTTATATGGTATTAAATGATGTTAGTTCTACAAAAGAATGTTTATTTGGCAATTTAGCAAAAAAAACGCCCGTTTTCTTCAATAATATAAATAAAAAAATCTCCAATATGTTAATAGAACAATACAGGAGATCGAAATAGTTTTCAATTAAATAGTAATGATTACCCTAGATATGCTTTCAGTGCACCACTATAACGGGCTTTTTGCAAGCGTTTAATAGCCCTTTCTTTGATCTGACGAATCCTTTCTTTTGTAAGATCATATTTTTGTCCTATTTGTTCAATTGTCACACCATTTTCACCATCCAGGCCAAAATAAGCATTAACGATTTCGGCTTCTCTTGGGCTCAAAGATTTCAATACCCTTCTTATTTCATTCCGGAGTGAATCATGCATTACATCTTCGTCAGTATCATCGCCTCCCTGCAGCAAATCACCCATTGCCACATCTTCTGCTTCATGAACGGGAGCATCCAGCGAAGTATGGCGGGTATTGCTCTGGAATATATTATTAATTTCTGTTTCACTCATTTCAAGTAATTCAGCCAGTTCCTCTGTTGACGGTTCTCTTTCGTGTTCCTGTTCAAAGGCCATATAAGCTTTATTAGCTTTGTTATATGTACCAATCTTATTTTGGGGCAAACGAACCAGCCTGCCTTGTTCGGCCAAAGCCTGTAAAATGGATTGGCGTATCCACCATAC
>CAZKPH010000110.1:0-7564 GCA_964554605.1 uncultured Ferruginibacter sp. | reverse complement strand
ACGAATCCTGCTCAACTGCATTGGCGTCGCACTCTTGTACATCAGTAATCCTATTCAGCCGTTTCCAACAATCTGCAGGCTTATAAAAAAATGGGGTAAAAGACTTTGCCGCTTACGGGCAAAACTATCAATAATATTTAATTAACCGAAAAAAATAGCCTAATTTAAGATTTGATCGATTGAAACTATTGTAGGAATTTAGCAACCAGTTAATGCCTAATTTTTTACACGTGGCCAATACAAAAATCTTATATACGTTATGCCTGGCCCTGACATGGGGAACAATGCAGGCACAAACCCAGCCTGCTGCTGCCAACATGCCTCAGCCGGATATTATGCCCGCTGCCGAAAGAATAGATGCCTATTTGCCTTACCTGCAAGGCAAAACCATAGCTGTTTTTGCCAACCAGACCAGCATGGTAAAAAATGTACACCTGGTAGATACCTTATTAAAACGAAACATAAAAATCGTTAAGATATTCGGGCCGGAACATGGATTCAGAGGCAATGCCGGCGCCGGCGAAACGATCGAAAACAGCATTGATAAAAAAACCGGCATCCCTGTTATCAGCCTTTATGGCGATCATAAAAAGCCAGCCGCCGCCGAACTAAAGGATGTTGATATCATCCTTTTTGATATCCAGGATGTGGGCGTAAGGTTTTACACCTATATTTCTTCGTTACAGTATCTAATGGAAGCTGCACTGGAAAACCATAAACCTTTGCTCATATTGGACAGGCCCAATCCGAACGGTTTCTATATTGACGGACCTGTGTTGGACAGCCGTTTCCAAAGTTTTGTAGGTATGCAGCCGGTACCGGTTGTATACGGAATGACTATCGGCGAATATGCACTTATGCTGGCAGGAGAAAAATGGCTATCTCCCGAAGCCAATACAATCAACAGCTATAACCTTACCACAAAACCTACAGTGGACACTCCCTTTCACATACAGATCATAAAATGTAGATTTTATGACCACAACAGCAGGTATTACCTGCCCGTAGCCCCCTCTCCAAACCTGAAGGATATGGCCTCCATCTATCTGTACCCGTCTACCTGTTTCTTCGAAGGAACTGTAATCAGCGAAGGGCGGGGAACAGACAAGCCTTTTCAGCTATTCGGGCATCCGCTTTTACCCAAAAAACTCTATAGTTTTACACCGCTGCCAAACGAAGGGGCTAAAAGCAGCAAATGTTATTACCAAAAATGTTACGGATGGAACCTGAGCGCACCTCCTGAAGAAGTAAGAATAAAACTGAATAAAAAAGTACAATTAAAATACCTGATAAATGCCTATTCGTTGTTCCCGGGTAAAGACAGTTTTTTCCTGAAAAATAATTTTTTTAATAAACTGGCCGGTAATGACCTGCTGATGAAACAAATAAAATCGGGCACAACGGAAACTAATATCAGAAAGAGTTGGGAACCTGCATTGGTAAGATTTAAAAAGATCAGGAAAAAATATTTGCTGTATAAAGATTTTGAATAAACATATTATGTCGCTGAGAATAGTTTTTATGGGCACACCGGCATTTGCATTATCCAGCCTGCACGCACTTGTAATGGCCGGGCACAATATTGTTGCCGTTGTTACGTCTCCAGATAAACCGGCGGGAAGAGGCATGCAATTACAACAATGCGCCGTAAAAAAATATGCTGTGGTGCATGGCTTGAAAGTGCTTCAACCCGAAAAACTGAAAGACCCTGCCTTCATTTCCGAACTCAGGGCCCTGAATGCAGACCTGCAAGTAGTAGTGGCATTCAGGATGCTGCCGGAAATTGTATGGAATATGCCCCCGATGGGTACCATTAATGTACACGCTTCGCTTTTGCCACATTACAGAGGTGCGGCACCAATCAACTGGGCAATAATTAACGGCGAACGCTATTCCGGTGTCACTACATTCAAACTGAAACATGAAATAGATACCGGAAATATCCTTTTGCAGGAGAGAGTAGACATATCGGAAAATTGTACCGCAGGGGAATTACATGATATGCTGATGGAAGCCGGCGCCGCACTGCTGGCACGAACCATTAAAGGGCTGGAAGAAAAAACTTTACAGGAAACACCTCAGCTTATTACAGACAATGCCCAGCCACTGCCTACAGCGCCCAAAATCTACACTGCTACTTGTAATATTGACTGGAATAAACCGATAACAGAAGTGTATAACCTTATTCGGGGATTATCGCCTTACCCGGCCGCCTTTACATCGTTGGAACAAAAAAAAATAAAAATATTTTCTGCAGAAAAACAACCTGGTAAAGATAATGAAGCATGCGGCCATTTTATTACCGATGGGAAATCCTATTTGAAATTTGCCTGCCAAGATGGATATATTTCCGTAAGTGAAATACAAATGGAAGGGAAGAAAAGAATGACAGTAGGAGATTTTCTCCGTGGCTATCATTTCGGTGTATAATAAACCCTAGAAGCTATTTTACCGATAACTTAGCAAGCAGGTCAGCGGGCAATGCCGCTTTGGGCAAAACAAGGCTGATTGTATTGATTGCAAAATAGCTTTCGGATACATTTATATACCCTTTACATGGCCCGATCTCTCCCCATGAGTTTTTAACGATAAAGAAAGTCTTTCCGGAGGCGCTTTTTTCTATCCCTGTTATATGCATGAGGTGGTCATCCTGCGTAGTAAGGTTTTCATACAATTGTTGCCTTTTTGCAGCATCCCATCCCTCTTCAGGCATATCAGCAAAAACAGAATCCTTTTTCTTATCGATCAGCAAGGCCAGCCCTTTCATTTGCATAAATCCGGAATTGCTTACATCTGCATCCCAGCAAACAGTATATCCCTCCTTTACGGCAGATTCTACCAGGCTAATCATTTTGTCTAAAGGGAGATTATAATACAGCCCGTTACTAAAATTATCCGGCACCTGGATTACAAATGGCTGGTAGAAAGGCTGATGCGTAAACGAAGTGATATTTATGTAATCATCCTTGTCGAATTTCATATAGTTTCTGGAAAAACTAAATGGCGTATACTCAACACCGTTATATTTAAAATGCCCGGGTGGAACGCCTATATTTTCATCGAGGATATGTATATAACCGGCAATCCAATTTTCGGGTAAAGGGATTATTTTTAAGACACTATCCAAATACCTCTGAAGATCAGATACCATTTGCTGGTGGTCATACGATTTCCGGCCTTCTGTCAAACCGGAAAACACTTCTTCGGGCATTGCTCCGTAAAGGTCGCAGGCACGTATCACGTCGTGTGCCAGGCCACCTTCGCCAAATTGTGCATGGCCCTGGCGCAGTATATAATTCCGTGCTTTTTCAATATAGATGTTCCGAACCGTAAACATCTCACTCAGGTCTGGCAAAGGGATGCCCTTATTCAGACACTGGCTTTCCAGCAATGATGTCGTTGAAAAACACCAACAGGTACCAGTCATAGCCTGATTCTTAACGGAAGATGCTGCAAGCGCCTTTTCGATTGTAAAATTTCCCGGGACAGACTGGGAGATAGCGGCTGAAACGATCAGCATACTGATCGTAATAAAAAGGTATTTTTTCATTGATAAGGCAAATAAAATTATCTCAAATACATAATTGAACAATCAAAAGTAGCATTACCAGCCACACCCAACTCGTCTGCAGCAGCATTACTGATTCGAACGATAACTCCTTCATTTTGTTTTATATCCGGAATCACATCCAGTACTTTTGCATAGATTGTTTTACCATTTGTATTGTTGGTGATCTTGGCAATACTGCCTTGTGCCGCACTATTATGCAGGCAGTAATATTTCCCGTCTTCCCATCCGCTATTGCTTTTAAATATGCCGCCTACGCCTGATTCAGACACATAATCCGTACTACGCCCCTGGGTGGCGAAGATAGACTTGAATGCACCACCGGCAACACCTGCTGAAACCCTTATCGGTTCTTCCTTTACAGGAGGCCTGGCCGGTTGCGCTTTAGGCGCCGGTATTGTTTCTTTAGGTTTTTCAATTTCTTTTTGCGGGGTGGCAGGTTCTTTTACAATAACGGGAGATGGTTTTTCGGGTTCTTTCATTGCTACTTCCATCTGTGGTTTATCTGAATACCCAACTATCAATTTCATGCCTTCATTCAGCCCGTCCCCGGAAAGATTATTCCATTTTTTGAGATCGGCTATAGGCACCTTATTATACAACGTGCTTATATGATATAATGTTTCTTTTTTCCCAACTGTATGATAAACAGGAGTGCCTCCGGATGGATCCTTTGCCTGTGACTGCGGAGCCACCACAACAGGTTTTTTTGCGGGTTCTTCTTTCTTTACGGTAACCGGGGCCTGGGCTTGTACATTCTTTACGGGTATTTTCAATTCCTGCCCGATAGACAAGCCTTTGTCATAGTCAAGATTATTATAATTGGCCAGTTCACGGCCGTTAATATTATATAAGCGCCCTATGCTGGTAAAACTTTCCCTGGGTTCTACTTTGTGAATCTTGTACTGAGGTTTCTGTGCCATAAGTACCAACGGAAAACATAATACCAGTATCAAAAGATATTTCATATCAATCTTATTTCTTTGCAAAGATGGGAAATTTAGTTGGTTAGTTGATATTTTTTACTTGTTAAGGATACGCCATTCTTTGGGATAATAGTTATTAATACGGTTAGCCAATATTTTGATCCATCCCAGCGGCACATTTTTATATGTGATCAATACCCAGCCTCTTAAATGCGTATCCAAAACTATTCCCGCCTTTCTGAGATAGTTCAGCGCCTCAGCTATTTCAACATCTATCACAGGCAATTCATGATTAACATACTGGCTCAGTGCCAACTCGTGATGAGGCAGCAACTCATCTCTGACAATAGTTCCCATCCTGACTCCGGCCTTTCTTATATACAATGCCGACTGCAACAAAATAATATCTTCGGCTAAACATTCCGGCAAAGCAAGTATATCCTCCTGCTGGCGGATATAAATAAATTTTTCTGCATTTTTCAGGAATGGGAATAAACAGCCTTTTTCTTTTGATGTTACAGGAAGCCTTTGCAGTCTCTTTTTCTGCATTGATACGGCATCTCTGCTTTTTGTACGGCCGGCTTTACGTAAGGCAGCTATAAAAAAACCTTCCCCACGTACTTTGTCGGGATAAAAACGATAGCCATAGGCTTTACCGGCAGGCGAAAGAGATTCTATAACCTTCCATTCGGGGGCCGGCTTTACCTGTAAACACTCCATCTGCATTTCGCTTACCAGCCAGTCGAGTATTTCTTCATCTTCCTCAATGGAATAGGAACAAGTAGAATAGATCAGTATGCCACCTTCCTTTAAGGCAGGCAACACATCTGCCAATATCCGTTGCTGCCGCTGGCTGCAAAGCTGTACATTTGAAAGGCTCCATTCTCTAACAGCTTCTGGCTCCCTCCTAAACAGCCCGCTGCCGCTACAAGGCGCATCTGCCACTATTACATCAAAATACTCGGGCAATCGTTCAAAATCCCGCGGATCGTTGTTGGTGACAACTACATTGGTTGCCCCCCATTTGGCAATATTCTCTGCGAGTACCGATGCCCGGGGCTTTATCACTTCATTGCTTACCAATAAGCTATTTGTTGAAACCAGCATTTGCAGATGTGTAGATTTGCCACCGGGCGCTGCACACAGATCTAATACACGAAGCCCTTCCCGAGAGCCAACCAACTGGCAGAATACTGTTTCCAGAAACATACTGCTTGCCTCCTGGACATAATACGCACCGGCATGAAATAAAGGATCAGCCGTAAATGAAGGGCGCTCTGCCAAATAGTACCCATGCTCACACCATGGTACAGCACCTTCCGGATTAAAATTGTAATGTTTAACAATTTTACCCGGGTTCAGGCGTACGGAAGTGACCTGCCCACCGGACACATGTACTTCCGTAAAGGGCAGTTCATCAAAACCTTTTAATCCCCGCAGGGATTTTATTAACAGGCCTGGCAGTTGCATATATCAGAAAGTAATAATAGCCAAAAATATCGTAATTAAATATTTCGTAAAAATCCGGTTTGATTATTTTGTAAGTTTGGCCTATAGCAATACTTTCCTGATTCTTTAAACCATTACCGTGAAAAAAATTCTGATACTGGGCGGAACTACTTTTGACCATATAGTTACGCTGGAGAAATTTCCCGGGGCAATTCCCCAAACCATACATGTAGCCCCATTTCATGAAGCAACGGGATCTACCGGTGCAGGAAAAGCCTTATGCCTGACAAAGCTGGGTGTACCCAATATCCTGCATTCTATCTTGGGCAATGACGATTGGGGAAATAAGATTATCCGGCACCTGAAGGGCGAAAAAGTGGAATTCATCTATGATTTTGATCCCAAAGGCACTGAAAGGCATTTTAATATCATGAATGCCGGGGGAGAGAGGATTTCCATGTTCATTACACAGTCTTCTGAAGATTTGCCTTTGAACCTTGAGGCTATAGAAGAAAAATTTCGGTGGGCAGATATCATTGTCCTTAACATTATCCCTTATTGTAAACACCTGATACCGCTCATTCAAAAATACAATAAACCTGTGTGGACAGACCTTCATGACTACAATGAAGGCAATCCTTATCATGAGCCTTTTATTGAAACTTCGCAATATATATTGCTGAGTTCTGACAATGTAAAGGATTATAAGATGCTGATGAAGGAATGGATTGCCAAAGGCAAAGAACTTGTAGTGTGTACACATGGCAAAAAAGGGGCTACTGCATTAACAAATAAAAACGAATGGATTGAACAACCCGCTTATACGCATTTTGCATTAAGAGATGCCAATGGTGCCGGGGATAACTTCTTTTCGGGATTCCTTTATGGCTATCTGAAAGGGAGTAGCATTGCAGACTGTATGAGATACGGGGCTATATGCGGTGCTTACTGCATCACTTCCCGGGAACTGGTGTATGAAAAACTTTCAGCAGAACTTATTGAGGAAGAAATAAATGAGCTTTAGCATTTATTGGTTTAACCTTTATACAGGCATTATCAAACCAAAGATTACGCTGCATCGTAGATAACGACTTTCTCCCAGTAATTGCCGAATGTGGCAAGAAAAGCCTTGTGTACCGGGTGTACCTGGTATGCGTCATGCTCTGTGAGGCCATTAAAGATCACAAGCAGTGAAAAACTATAGGTTTTGTCCACTACGGAGCGTTCTATTTGTGCAACGGGAGTACCGATATATATGCCTTTCACTATTTCTATGGACTGAAGCGTTTGCAGCCCTTTGTAAAATTGTTCTTTTTGTTCCGGAGTGATATCCGGCCTGAGCCAGAAGAATACATGATGTGCGAGCATAATAACCTTCTTTAATAGATGAAATTATTTTTCCGGATGACAAGCGGTATGCCGTACAAGTGTGCGACGCAACGATGATGATAAGAATTACTTCAGCCGGTACCATACCTATCCGGCACCCTTTCTTATACTGATTTTATTTCATTGCAGAGATCTTGTAAAACTTTTTTGGCATCTCCAAACAACATGGAGGTTTTTGGCTGGAAAAACAATGCGTTTTCGATACCGGCATAACCGGGTTTCATACTACGTT
>CAZKPH010000109.1:0-7569 GCA_964554605.1 uncultured Ferruginibacter sp. | reverse complement strand
CCACGCCAGACAAGGAGAAAAAATTTTTTTGAATGTTGATATTTTGTCAATATCAACCCTTATTTTTGCAGACATAGAAGGAAAATTTTCCACATAAGCCACCGATTTAACTGTATGAGTCTTTATAGAAAAAGTTTTAATAAGATCTTCGCAAGTTTACTCTTCGTTGTACTTCTTTCTTTCGATAATCAATCTTACGCCCAGGACGGCGAAGCTTTGTTCAAAGCAAATTGTTCTGCCTGTCACAAACCCCTGGAAGATTATACCGGTCCGGCTTTAAAAGGAGCTCGCGAAAGAGAGCCCAATCCAGATTGGGCATATAAATGGGTAAACAGTACTACATCAATGGTTGAAACTGACCCGTATGCCAAAACGCTTAAGGCTAAGTATGGTATGGTCATGACACAGTTCAACCTTAAAAAGGAAGAAATTAAAGCCATTTTGGACTGGGCTGATGCATACAAAGCTCCGGTTGCGGCTACACCTGCAGGCGGGGCAGAGCAGGAATCAGGGAAAAGCAGTATGTTATTCCTGGGAATTCTTACAATGGTGTTGGCGGTAGTCGGCTTTATTTTATTACAGGTAAATTCAAGCCTTCGTAAACTGGCTGATGAAAAAGAAGGAATTACCAGGCCTGAGCCTATACCTTTCTATCGTAATAAAGCAGTACTTATGACAGGCGTTCTGATATTGTTCTGCATAGGTGGTTATATAACAATTAATGCTGCAATAGGACTGGGCAGAATGAAAAATTATCAGCCGGAACAACCTATTTATTATTCCCATAAAGTACATGCCGGCACGAATCAAATAAGTTGTTTGTATTGCCATGGTGGGGCTCAGGACAGTAAACATGCGAATATACCTTCGGTAAATATCTGTATGAACTGCCATAAAGCTATCAGCGAATATAAGGGTGATCCTATTACAAGAGAAGATGGCACAGCGGTGGATGGCACTGCTGAAATAAAGAAATTATATGATTATGCAGGATGGAATGTTGATACTAAAACGTATGATAAGCCCGGTAAACCCATCCAATGGGTAAAGATCCATAGTCTTCCCGACCATGTTTACTTTAATCATAGCCAGCACGTAAAAGTAGGCAAACAACAGTGCCAGACCTGTCACGGGCCTATTCAGGAAATGCCCGAAGTTTACCAGTTCAGCGACCTAAGTATGGGCTGGTGTATCAATTGCCACAGAGAAACCAAGGTTAACTTCTATAATAAAGAAACCGGTGAAGGCAATAAATTCTACAGCATTTACGAAAAGTTCCATAACGACATAAAATCCGGAAAATTGGATAGTGTGACCGTTGAAAAAATTGGCGGAACCGAATGTCAGAAATGTCATTATTAATATTACCGGCAGGAATAACAGAAGCCCGGAGAAACGTATATATTTTTAAATCAAAGAACTCCTTACAGGAGTTGCAGAAAATATGAGTAAAAAAAAGTATTGGCAAAGCTTTGGCGAATTGAACCAAACGGAGGCATATCAATTATCTGCTCAAAATGAGTTTAAGGAAGAATTATTGCCTTTAGAAGATCTTGAGGAAAAAGGGATGCTTGAAGGCAAAACGCCCCGGAGGGATTTTCTTAAATATTTGGGATTTAGTACTGCAGCTGCAGCAATTGCGGCAAGTTGTGAAATTCCTGTAAGAAAAGCAGTTCCCTTTTTGCAAAAACCTGATGATGTAATCCCGGGAGTAGCCAATTATTATGCTTCTACATATATAAATGAGGGGGAGGCGGTTCCAGTGATAGTAAAGCAGCGAGACGGAAGGCCGATAAAAATTGAAGGAAATGAATTGTCTGGCATAACAAAAGGAGGAACCAGCGCAAGGGTACAGGCTTCCGTTCTTGATTTGTATGATACTACCCGCTTGCGTTACCCGGTTCAAAAAGACGCCAACGATTTTAAAGAAGTTCCGTCTTTTGAAGCGATGGATAAAATGGTGGCGGATGCGCTGTCAGGATTAAGTGGCAAACCGATAGTACTTCTTACTTCTACTATTAATTCGCCTACTGTTAATCAGGTTATTGCCGAATTTTTGGCAAAAAACCCCGGAAGCCGCCATGTGCAATACGATGCTATAAGCTATAGCGGGATGTTGCTGGCTAACGAAGCCTGTTACGGGAAAAAGATTTTGCCCTCCTATCATTTTGAGAATGCAAAAGTAATAGTAAGTATAGGTGCAGATTTTCTGGGAACCTGGCTTAGCCCGGTAGAATTTGCTTCTCAATATGCGCAGAACAGAAAAATAACAGGCGAAAAACCTGAAATGAGCTATCATATACAATTTGAAAGTTCATTAAGCATTACAGGAAGCAGTGCTGATGACAGGTTTGTACATAAACCTTCCGAAAAAGGATTAGTTGCTTTGGCGCTTTTATCAAAATTGGGAGGAGCTGTAAGTGTCCCTACTATTGCTGATCCTGAACTGAAAAAGGGGATAGATCAGGCAGCCGCAGCATTGCTGGCCAATAAAGGGGCTGCACTGGTAGTTTGCAATAGCAACGACCAAAACATCCAGATAGTTGTAAATGCAATCAACGAAGCAATAGGAGCCAATGGTAAAACGATTGATTGGTCTGTTACAACCAATACTTATCTTGGTATTGATGCGGATATGGTAAAACTCGTGGAAGATATGAATGCCGGTACAATCGGGGCGCTATTGATTTACGCTACAAACCCCGCTTATACTTACGCAGATTCCGTACGGTTCATTAGTGGGATTAAAAAAGTGCCTGTGGCTGTTTCTTTTAACTCTAAACTGGACGAAACTTCGGAATTGTGCAAATACATTATTCCATCACATCACTGGTTGGAAAGCTGGGGAGATACGGAGTTTAAATCCGGGTTTATAAGTTTTCTCCAACCAACGATTCATCCGTTATTCAAAACAAGGGCATTCCCCACATCTTTGTTAAAATGGAGCCAGCCAGCCGGCACGAATATTAATTATGACACATATTTTAAAACATACTGGTCTGCGAAACTAACTACTGATATTTTTAATAAAGCTTTGCAAGATGGTGTGATTGAACCGGCTACTGTTGCTGTATCCGGTGCAACATTCAATGGTTCACGTGTTGCTGAAGCAGCCGCTAAAATCTCATCTGTACAGGGAGGTAAATATGAACTGGTTATTTATCAGAAGATATCTTTGGGGAACGGAAGCCAGGCAAACAACCCATGGCTGCAGGAATTGCCAGACCCTATATCAAAAGTAACCTGGGATAATTATGCGCTTATAAGCCCTGCTCTTGCCAAAGAAGTATTGGGTATTGATGTGTTGGGCAACCAGCGGGAGGGAGACAGATATGAGGTTCAACCCGAGAAGCCCACAATAAAGGTAACAACTAACGGCCAGTCTGTAGAATTACCTGTATTGATTATTCCGGGTATTCATCCTGCAGTGGTAGCCGTGGCATTAGGTTATGGCAGAAAGAGTGCAAACCCCGATAAGACATCTGAATATATTGGTATGGCCGCTGCAGGTGCCGGTGTAAATGTATACCCGCTTGTAAAATATGATGGTGCCGGATTTAGGTACTCTTCTCCGGTAACAATTGAAAAGACAGGAAAAGTATATGCATTGGCGCAAACTCAGGTTCATGGTTCAACGGAAAACAGGCCTGTTATATACGAATCAACCCTGAAAAGTTTTATTGCAAATCCCGGATCTGTTTTAAAAGAAGCCGACGAAGAGAGAGAAAAGCTAATTCCTTACGGAAAAGAGGATTTCAGAAAGGATGCCACTATCTACCCTGACCTTATGGAGGAAAAGCCCGGTATTAAGTGGGGTATGTCTATAGACCTGAATACCTGCACCGGGTGTAGCGCTTGTGTGGTGGCCTGTACGGCAGAGAATAACGTATCTGTAGTTGGTAAAACACAGGTAATGCGTGCGCATGAAATGCACTGGTTGCGTATTGACAGGTATTTTACCGGAGATATGAATAATCCGGATGTAGTATTCCAACCAATGCTTTGCCAGCATTGTGATAATGCCCCTTGTGAAAATGTTTGTCCTGTTGCTGCTACTAACCACAGTAGTGAAGGCTTGAACCAAATGACTTATAACCGTTGTATCGGTACAAGATATTGTGCCAATAACTGCCCGTATAAAGTGCGCCGCTTTAACTGGTTGGATTATAACGGGGCAGACAGTTTCCCGGATAATCAAAATCCGTTGATCGGTGTGGACCTGGATGATGTTACAAAACAAATGAATGATGATCTTACGAGAATGGTACTGAATCCTGATGTAACTGTTAGGTCAAGGGGCGTGATCGAAAAATGTTCTTTCTGTGTACAGCGATTGCAGGATAATAAATTAGCTGCTAAAAAAGCAGAAGACCCGTCTATGATAAGAAACGTTAAGACGGCTTGTATGCAGGCTTGCCCTACCCATGCTATCAGTTTCGGCAACTATAATGATAAGCAGAGTGATGTATATAAGATTAGGAATATAGAACAGAAGCATAGGAACTTCTATGTACTGGAGCAACTGCACGTATTGCCTAACGTTAGTTACCTTGCCAGGATCAAAAACACAGAACGTGAGGTGGTAAATGAAAAGGAAGAAACCCCGGCCAAGACGGGGAAAGCCCAGGTATGAGCAAAATGATGAAGTGTGCGACGCAACCGGAGCTGAATAAAGAACAATTGTTGACAACAAAATAATAATAACAGCCGCAAGCCTAGTGCTTTGGCTTATAGATTAAGAAATATGTCATTATTAAAATACGAATCGCAAATAAGGGAACCGCTTGTAAATGGTAATAAAACCTATCACCAGGTAACGGAAGATATCATTCGCCCTATTGAGATGAAGCCAAGCCGCTTATGGTATATTGGTTTTTGGATTAGCGTCTGTCTGCTGATTTTTGGCGTATATAGCGTGTATAGAGAAGTTACCTACGGTATTGGCCAGTGGAATCTGAATAAGACGATTGGCTGGGGATGGGATATTACCAATTTTGTGTGGTGGGTAGGTATCGGCCATGCGGGGACACTGATTTCAGCAATACTTCTTCTGTTTCGGCAGGGCTGGAGGACGGGTGTTAACCGTGCCGCCGAGGCGATGACAATATTTGCCGTTATGTGTGCCGGCCAGTTTCCGATATGGCATATGGGGCGTGTCTGGATGGCTTTTTTTGTATTACCTTATCCTAATACACGTGGACCACTTTGGGTGAACTTTAACTCTCCATTGCTTTGGGATGTATTCGCTATTTCTACTTACTTTACGGTATCGTTGCTTTTCTGGTATTCGGGTTTATTGCCAGACCTTGCTACCGTAAGAGACAGGGCTAAAACAAAACTTCGTAAATTATTATATGGCGTGGCTTCATTTGGATGGACAGGAAGCACTAAACACTGGCAGCGCCATGAGAGTTTGTCCTTGGTATTGGCGGGATTGAGCACACCGCTTGTATTATCGGTGCATACGATTGTATCTTTTGACTTTGCAACTTCAGTAATCCCGGGCTGGCATACAACTATTTTTCCGCCATACTTTGTGGCCGGGGCCATCTTCAGTGGATTTGCTATGGTGCAAACGCTTATGATAATTGTAAGGAAGGTGTTTATGCTTGAAGATTATATTACACTGGGCCATATTGAAGCAATGAATAAAGTGATTGTGCTTACCGGTTCTATTGTAGGGATAGCATATATTACTGAATTGTTTATTGCATGGTACGGGCAGAATCCTTATGAATGGTATGTATTTAAAGAAAACCGGGCAAACATAATGAGCCCTTATGGATGGAGTTATTGGTTAATGATGTTTTGCAATGTGGTTTCGCCACAGATGTTCTGGTCAATAAAATTAAGAAGAAATATAGCTTTTACGTTCTTCATGAGCATAATCGTAAATATTGGTATGTGGTATGAACGATTTGTGATTATTGTTACTTCCACATACAGGGATTACCTGCCATCTTCATGGAGTACGTATTATAGCCCGTCTGTTTATGAAATAGGATTTTACCTGGGAACATTCGGATTGTTTTTTACCTGCTTTTTCCTTTTTGCGAAATATTTTCCGGTCATTGCCGTTGCTGAGATCAAGTATGTGTTGAAAACGACCGGTGAAACATATAAGGCTAAAATGGGGCATCTGGAGACGGTGGCTCCGGAAGTATTTGAGCATAGCGGCCACGGCCATACAACCGTAGAAAACGAAAGTTCAAATTAGGCGATAGATAATTTAATTTTTTATAAATCATTTCCTTAAAGGAAGTAGTTATGGCAAAAAAGAAATTTGTTGTAGGTTGTTTTGACGATGAGGCGGTATTGTTCCCTGCTGTTGCAAATATCCGCAGGGCGGGATATAAGATACATGATGTATATACTCCGTTTGCAGTACATGGGTTAGACCATGCATTGGGGATGAGAGAAACAAGCCTGCATACAGCCGGGTTTATTTATGGTATCACTGGTACCACAACGGCGCTTACCTGTATCAGTTGGATATTGACAAAAGATTGGCCGCTAAATATTGGCGGTAAACCGCATTTCTCCCTCCCTGCCTGGATTCCTATTACTTTTGAGTTGACTGTGTTGTTTGCTGCGGTGGGAATGGTTCTTACTTTTTGCTATTTGTGCCAGCTATCTCCTTTTGTGAAGAAACATCATTTCCACCTCAGGGCCACAGATGATTTGTTTGTGATGGCTATTGAATGTAATGACAAGACGAACGAAACGGAATTGCAGGATTTTTTGCAAAAATCCGGAGCTCTTGAAATTAATGTACAACATGCAGAAACGGGATGGTGGATAGGAAGGTATGACAGGGAGCAAAAATTATACAGAGGCGAAAAATAATATTGCACAAAGTTGTTAAACCTCTGCCTCGGGCAGAAAGATAAATAAATGAAAAAAATTACTTACTCGACGGTTATTGTGGCTGCTACCCTGATAGCAGCAGTAAGCAGTTGTAAAAGCAAGCGGGAACCCGGAAGCATTTATATGCCGGATATGACATATAGCCGGGCAATAGAAACTTATTCCCCACTAGATTCTCTCAAATATACAGCGGATACGGCGCAAATAGGCGAAAAGATATATTATGACAGAAAACCGGTAGAAGGAACCATTCACCGGGGAGAACTTTTTCCTTATACTTTGCCTAATGATTCTGCCGGGTATGCACAGAGTGCTATGGTTAAAAACCCATTACCTCCGCTGTCGGCTGCAGACAGTGCTGAAACAGCAAGGCTTTTCAATATTAATTGTGCCATTTGCCACGGAGCCAATGGGCAGGCAACCGGCCCGTTGGCCAATTCGGGGAAAGTGGGCGGAATAGCCAATTTTACATTGCCAAAATATATTGATATGGCAGACGGCACTATGTTTCACTCTATTACTTACGGAATCAGGAATATGGGTAGCTATGCTTCTCAATTAGACAGGAAACAAAGATGGCAGTTAATCCATTATATAAGAGCACTGCAACCTAAAAATGCTGCCGTACCGGCAAAGGATAGCGCAGGAACAGTAAAAAATTAAAAAGCGATCATTCAAAATAAAATTTAAATGACTCATTCA
>CAZKPH010000108.1:0-7576 GCA_964554605.1 uncultured Ferruginibacter sp. | reverse complement strand
CCAGCGGCCCCTACGTCCCGAACGTAGTGCGCTACCGGGCTGCGCTACATCCCGCTAAAGAGGGTGTAAAATTACGTTATGAATTGTATATGTGAAAATAAATATCCCTGCCTTTTTCAATTACTGAAATGCCGCTGCCGTGATTACAGATCTATATCGGATATGATATGATTGGCTATCGCGTATCTTGTAAGTTCTGAATTGGTAGAGAGATTTAGTTTTTCCATTATCCTGCTGCGATGCGTACTTATGGTGGTGAGTGCCAATGAGAGCATTTCTGATATCTGGCTGATGGTTTTGCCGGAGGCTAACAGCTTGAATATTTCGAACTCCCGGTTGGATAGCAACTCGTGTGGTTTTTTATCGGAGCGCATATCTACGAGTTTTTCTGCTATTTCGGGTGTTATATATTTTTTGCCCATTGCTATGCGCCGTACGGCATTGATGAGTTCTTCGGGCGCTGAATTTTTATTTAGGTACCCGGATGCGCCTGCTTTGAGTACACGTATGGCATAAAGATCGTCGGGATAGATACTGAGTATAAGCACGGGTAGTTCGGGTTTTATCTGTTTGATCTGCTCTAATGCTTCGAGTCCGCTTCTGCCGGGCATTTCCAGATCTGATATCACCAGGTCCCAATCTGCTTTTATAACTTCTTTTACCAGAGATTCACCATCGCCAACCTGCATTATATCAAGCGAGGGATACTCGTCGTGCAGTATCTGTATTAGCCCTAAACGAATAAAACTGTGGTCGTCGGCCAGGATGATTCTTTTAATTTCCATATATAAGGTTTTATTAATTCACATTAGGTATTGACACTTTCACCCTGGTACCTTTTCCGGGAAAAGATTCCATATCGAAATTGCCATTCAATGATAACACTCTTTCTTTCATTCCCAAAATTCCGAATGATCTTTTTTTTGCCTTTTCCTGGTAATCGAAACCTACGCCATCGTCAATGATATCTAAAATTACATATTCTTCTTCCTTTTTTACCGTTACCCAAACATTTTGTGCCTTTGCATGCCGGGATATATTGGTAAGGGCTTCCTGAAATACACGGTATACACAAACGGCTACTTCGTCTTTCACTTTGAGCCCTGTATCCAGGTTATTAAAGACGATCGGTATGCCTGTATTGACTGCGAACTGCTCTCCCTGCCATTTTAGCGCTTCCGGCAGACCATTGTCGTAGAGGGCTACGGGGCGTAGCTCATTGAGAATACGACGTACAAACAGGTTCCCGTTGTCCAGCAGGGTTGTTAAATTTTTTATTTTGTTCTTTAGTTCTACCGATGTATCAGGTATCCTTTTATCAATCCAGGAGATACCCATTTTAATAGCTGTTAGTTGCTGGCCTAATTCGTCATGCATTTCACGCCCTATCATTTTACGTTCTTCTTCTCTTACATTCTGTAAGTGTATGGCAAGGCGGCGAAGCTCTTCTGATGCCTGTTTTATCTTTTCCTGATCCCTCAACTTGTCGGAGAAATCCACCCCTACCCCCATTAAGGCTTTCTGCCCCTTATAATCTATGATAACACCAAAGAAATAGAATGGTATTACCTGCCCGTTCCTGGTAATGATATTGGCTAATGTGGCTTCCCTTGTACTTGTAAACAGGTCTTCGGTGGCTTCTTTGATGAGTGATTTATGTTCATCGGTGAAGAAATCCAGTGGGTGCATTTTGCTTACTTCATCGGTGGTGTACCCAGTGATTAATTCCACATTCTTATTCCAGCGTAAAAACTTCCCGTCTATGGAAAATATGAAAAATACTTCGGGAAGACTGTTTATAATGGTATCGGAGAGGTCTCTTTCAAATGCGATTTCTTCCTGCGCCTGCCTTATTTCCGTTATATCGGTAATTGTACCTACGTATCCTTGCAAAACACCCTTTTCGTCTCTTTCGGGAATGGCCTGCCCTATTACCCAGGATTCGGAGCCATCGGGCCTTATAAACCTGTATTCTGCTAATGAGGACTGCTGAAGCGTAGTAAGTACTTTCCAGTTTTGCATAAGGTCTACCCTGTCGTCTTCATGTACAGAATTTACCCATTTAAACCCATAAGCATCGTATAGTGTGAGCCCTGTGATTTCTGTCCATTTTGGGTTTACATACGTGGAATTGCCCTCTTTGTCTGTATGGAAAATCCCTACGGGCGCCATTTCTGCCAATACATGGTACCTGCGCTCACTCTTGGCCAGGTCTTCTTCGGCTTTTTTATGCTGGCGTACCCTGTCTAAATTTTCCAATGCAAAGCCGATATCTTCTGCTGCTTCCCCGATCAGGGCTATCTCATCACTATCGAAAAAATCTTTTACAGATGCAAAGAAGGAAAATACGCCGATGGTATTGCCCCGCTTCCTGATCGGCAAGGATACGGTGGAATAATAACCTTCCTTCACAATGACTTCTTTCCACGGGCTTATACCTAATTCTGCTTCTATATCATTGCAGGTAATGGGCATATTTTCCCTTAAGGCCCGATGAGCAATACAGACTTTTGCATTTTCACTGTCATTGACAATCTGCCTGATGTTCTCAAAAGACTTTCCGGGGATATTGCTGGCATGCACCAGGGGAATTATCTTGTGCGTATCCTCTTCGAGCAAGCCTATCCATGCCATAGCAAATTTTCCATGCTCCACGGCAATCCGGCAGGCTTTTTCAAACAAAGCATTTTCATCGCTTGTACGAACTATCATCTGGTTGATCTCACTTATAAAATGATACAAGCGGTTTAGCTTGATTATCTTTTCTTCATCGGATTTAAGCCGGGCTTCTATTTTCTTACTTGCCGTAATATCCCTGAAGTATACAGACAGCCCATCGGAAGAAGGATAAATGTGGCTTTCGAGCCAGCAGTTGAGCGTATATGAATACTCTTCCGAGTAAGTGTACTGCTGTGTATCTATTGCCTTCATATACGTATTATACATTGGTTTCCCCACTGTTTGCGGGAAAATATCCCAAATACATTTGCCAATAATATCTTCTGCTTTCCTGTTGAGCAAGGTTGCTGCTTTTTTATTGACATAGGTATAACGCCAGTCTTTGTCGAATGCGATAAACCCTTCACTGATTCTTTCAAGCATACCGGCCAGTGTTTGCTTTGAAACCAATAATTCATTCGTCCTGTCTTTTACTTTCTGCTCCAGGGTTTCGTTCATTTTGGTTAATTCATGCTCGAGTTCCTTTTTCCTTGTAAACCCCAATACTGTTTTAGCAAGAAAATAACCCAATAAAGAAAAAAACAATAAATGAAGAATACTAATGATAATATGAGCGTTGTGGTTTAAATAAAGCCCACTAATGGCAACAGCTAATATAGCAGCTATTAACAGTGAAATAAGAATTATTCCCCAGATCACAAATTTGCCGGTGAAACGCCCTGATCTCATATCGTACAGACAATTATATAAAACGGCATCTTAATGCGTATAAATTTCATTGCAGATATACCCTGAAAACATGCCTGTTACCCTCAACATGATATAATGTATTCTTTCCCATAAACAATGAGAAACTCCAGAATAGAAAATATGGTCATGCAAGCAAAACACCGGATATAGCTTTTGGACTTTCAAAAACCAGCCTTTCTGATACTGAAATGAATATGCAGAAAAACTTATTTAAAAATACTTAATTTTCCGGAACCCTTAAAGAAAAAACACAAACGGCATTTAAAAACATATTTTCCCGTTACGGATATGCCTGTAAAATTGAAAAAAAAACGCAGAAAAAATGAAAAACGGAGTATTATGATTTAGTAATTAAGTATTACCACTTAGCATGGTTAAGAATTTACTCCTGCCGCCGGAATTTTACAAAAAAAAGCCTCATAAACATTTGTTTACAAGGCTTTACTGTGTGTTTCCGGGTAAGGGTAATGGTATTTCAGAAAATAAGGGAATTACTCCATTTAAATTATTATCCTCCTTTATAAACTCATCATTTAACCGATAAAGACTGGCCGGGAGCAATTTCGACTGATTGCCCGGAGATTATAAACAAATGTTTGCTATTATTAGCCACATGCGCCGTTACCTGTACTTCTCCGCTATTGGCAATCGCTACTGAAAAATGATCGCCTTTATAGACCATATTGAATTGAATACTCTTCCATTTTTTGTACAAACGAGGATTGATCTCAACGTGTTTCTCCAGCGCTTTTACACCACCAAACCCAAACACAGCGGTCATCCAGGCCCCGCCATTGGCAGCCGGATGCGACCCGCCCATAAAGATGGTGCCGACATATACTTTGTACCTGGCTTCAATATCGATTTTGGCTGTTTTAAGAAAATAATTATATGCAAACTCAAGATTCCCAAATTCGGCAGCTACCATTGCATAAGCACAGGCACTAAGGCTGGAGCCATGCTCTGTACGAGGCTCGTAGTACTCCCAATTGGCCTGCTTGACTTCTTTCGAATAACGGTCTTTGAAAAGGTTAAGCATCATTACAACATCAGCCTGCTTGATAACCTTTGTAGGCACAGCGAGCCCCTGCCCTGCCCCAAGGTATTCGTTAGGATGTGTCATCTTTGCTTTTAACTCTTCTACTGTTGTATCTTTAAGTTTATAGTACGCATCAAATTGCTCTATCACACCTGTTGCGGGATCGGGCTGCGGCATATACAGCAAATCTGCAGCCTCGCCAAACTGAGGCAACTCATCGGCAATATCAATTTTCCTGACCAATGCATCAAATGCCTGCGGGTGGTTATTTTTAAGATATGCAACAAGCGAATTGGCAATTTCAAAAGTTACTTTTGCCACCATATTAGTGAAGGCATTGTTATTGACTCTCTCGTGGTATTCGTCCGGGCCAATTACATCCAGTATTTCATACCTGTTCTTGTCTTTCTTAAAGTAGGCATACGAATAATAAAAACGGGCACATTCCAGGATAACTTCTGCACCGCCTTCCAGCAGCAAAGAATCATCTCCGGTGATCTTAAAATATTCCCACATAGCTATTGCCACATCTCCGCTTATATGTACCTGCTTATCGCGGAAATGGGTACGAAGGTCTCTTCCGGTAAATGGATCGCCGATGTTGAAATAAGTACAGGCATCATCGCCGGTATCCTGGCTTTCCCATGCATAGAAAGCACCTCTGAAGCCGACACTTTCACTTTGCGCCTTCCTTCTTGCTCCATCAAGCGTCTTTATCCTGTATCGCATAAGTTCCACCGCTTTTTCCGGATATGTATAAACAAAGAAGGGGAACATAAACATTTCGGTATCCCAGAAAATGGCCCCCTTGTATACCTGCCCGGACAAAGCCCTTGCTGGTATGGAGTTCCCGCTTCCTTTTACCGGCGCTACTATCAGGAGTTGAAATATGCTGTACCGCAGTGCTAATTGTGCTTCATCATCGCCTTCTATCTTCACATCACAATTTTCCCATTTTACAGCCCACGCATCAGAATGGACTTTCAGGCATACATCATACCCCAGTTTTGCTGCCGCTGTTACAAATGCTGCCGCATCAGCACTAACCGAGGTTTTCACGGGATCATTATCCGTTACTACAGAGAAATATTTATAGAAAGTATAGTCTTTGCCAGCTTCTGCCGCTACTTCCACCCTTCGGAGGTTCTTCTTCTCAGCAACTATATTCGTTTCCGTGCCGAAATCAAAAACAGAAAGTTCCCCTACTGCTACCTTCTTCGACAATTCCTGTGTTGCTGCATGAACAAGCAAGGCGGTATTCTGTTTTTCGGGGCTTACATTTACTAAATGAATGCCACTGAGATCCCAGATATTAAAATCAATACCGGTTTCTATCACTATCCTGGCTGCCTTATCGCATCTAAAACTGTACCTGATAACCCCCAGGTTAGGTACCACAGCACTCAGGAACCTTGTTGATTGTACAGTAACCTGCTTACCTCCTACTTCGTAAATTGTTTCTCTTTCAAACAATGCATTGGCAAGGCTTAAACACTGCTTATGATCTTTTACAGGCGTATGCAATGCAGATATGGCATTATCATCAATGATCAACCGTGTATAACCGCCATTGGGTGCATTTACGGGTTCCCGCCATGCATCCCCTACTTTATCAAAAATACCGGCGAGGGTTATCCCTACCAATTCTTCAGGCCCAAATTCATCAAGCGTACCGCGGTATCCCATGTAACCGTTTGCGATCTGATACACATTGCCCATGCGCATGATACTCTCTTTCTCATTAATAAACCTGTCTGTACTTACTTTCCAAAATGTGTTATTCATATTTCTTAAGCTTTATCATAATTATCTTTAACAAATAGCATTAAAATACCGGCAAGCACCATGGTAAATCCTCCCAGAACAAGCGTGTAGATAGAACTATTATCGAATAAATTCTTTACCAGCAGACCGAGTATAGCTGTTGCCACGATCTGCGGTATCACAATGAAAAGGTTAAAGGTACCCATATACACACCCATCTTTTTCTGAGGCAATGACCCTGCGAGGATTGCGTAAGGGATAGTGAGCAAACTTGCCCAGGCAACCCCCAATGCAATCATTGATATTACCAACATATCCGGGTCTTTGAACAGGAACATGGATATCAACCCAACCCCTCCGATAGCCAGGCAGACGGCATGTGTTATGACACGCCCTATTTTTCTGGATATCATCGGGATGAGGAAAACAATAATTGCCGCCACAGCATTGTAAAGGCCATGCAATAACCCTCCCCAGTTAGCCCCTTTATTATATATCTCCGACCCTGTATCTTTTGAGCCGAAATGATAATCACAAATGGCTGGCACGCTATAAATAAAGAATGCAAAAAGTGCAAACCATGTAAGCATTTGTACCCATGCCAGCTTCTTCATAACCGGCGGCATATTTTTAATGTTATAAATGATTTCCACGATACCATTATTATTTCCTCTGTCATGCAGCGCTGCAGCCAGTATCTGTAAAACGCCGTATAACACAACAATTGCCGATAAAATATATAACCCGATATAAACGCCTGTAAAATATTCAAGTGTTGCTATGGCCAAACCAATAAGGATCAGTAATGCCCCCTGAGAGTTATAACTGCTTCTTTTAATATTCATTACATCATCATCAGAGGTGCTTTCATCTTTCGGCTGCTCATCAAAAGCTGCCATTTCTTCGGGAGAGTACTCCCGAGTTTTGATAATTGTCCAAATTACAGCCAATAGGAAAACGATTCCTCCCATATAAAACGACCACTTGACAGACTGGGGTATCTGCCCCTGGGGAGCCACATTACTTAACCCCCACCAGTTTGCAAATATGTATGGCAATGAAGAGGCAATTACTGAGGCAATGCCTATAAAGAAAGTTTGTACGGCAAAACCTTTGGTTTGCTGGTCTTGTGAGAGCATATCGCCAATAAATGCCCGGAAAGGCTGCATGGTCATGTTAATGGACCCATCCATTATCCAAAGCATACCTGCTGCTATCCAAAGTACTGACGAATTGGGCATCAATAACAGCGCAAAGGAAGATAACAACGCCCCTACAAGAAAATAAGGTTTACGGCGCCCTAAACGGTTCCATGTCTTATCGCTCATATGGCCTATTATAGGA
>CAZKPH010000107.1:0-7600 GCA_964554605.1 uncultured Ferruginibacter sp. | reverse complement strand
TATCCTCTGCTTCCCTCGTAGCCAAGTATACGCAGAGCGATGAGCAGGATAAACGAGATAAGCATATTCAGCGAATAAAATCTGCAGTAAACAACCTGACAGATATATTGAACGAATTCTTATCGATAGGGAAAATGGAAGACGGAAAAGTGGAAGCGACATTTGCATATTTTAATATGAAAGAAATGATTCACGCTTTGTGCAACGAGATAAAAGGTGTGGCAAAAAAAGGGCAGCAGATTATTTTTAATCATACCGGCGATGTTGTTGTATACCTGGATTGTGCACTGCTACGGAATATCATTATCAACCTGGTTTCTAATGCAATAAAATTCTCTCCGGAAAATGGGAAAATAAATATAACCAGCAAAGTAGGGAAAGAAGGGATTGCTTTGAGTATTTCCGATAATGGTATCGGTATCGCCCAATCCGATCAGGAACATTTGTTTGAAAGGTTCTTTAGAGGGAAAAATGTTACAAATATCCAGGGGACAGGTTTGGGACTGCATATTGTAAGTAAGTATGTGGAATTAATGGACGGGCAGATAGATTTTGTAAGTGAATTGGAAAAAGGGACGATATTTAATATAACTTTTAAAACTAGTAAACATAAACCTTAGCGAATGAAGCATCTGTTATTGATTGAAGATAATGACGAAATAAGGGAGAATACTGCCGAGATATTGGAGTTGGCCAATTATAAGGTTTACACTGCAGAAAACGGAAAGGTGGGAGTAGAACTTGCACTGGAACATAAGCCAGACCTCATTATATGCGATGTTATGATGCCGGTTTTGGACGGGTATGGTGTTTTGCACCTGCTGAATAAAAATCCTGAATTGAATGGAATCCCTTTTATTTTCCTGACTGCTAAAACTGAACGAAGCGATTTTCGCAAGGGGATGGAGTTGGGCGCAGATGATTATATCACTAAACCTTTTACAGATATTGAATTGCTAACGGCAATTGAAAGCAGGCTCAAGAAAACGGAATTGTTGAATAAGCGTTATGACTCTAATCCTGCAGGGATGAAACAAATGTTAAATGATTTTGCCGACAGGAATGTACTGAAAAACCTGACTGAAGATAGGAATGTTAATCACTATAAGAAAAAACAGGTAATATATTCGGAGGGGAATCATCCTTCCCGGTTGTTCTATATTCAAAAAGGGAAAGTAAAAACCTTCAAGACTAATGCGGATGGCAAGGAGCTCACAGTTGGTTTGTATAATGAAGGTGATTTTATCGGATACACAGCACTATTGGAGGATTCCGTTTATAAAGACTCCGCTGAAGCCATTGAAGATACGGATATTGCTATCATACCCCGGGAAGAATTCGACTCGCTTATTAATAATAATAAAGATGTTACGCAAAAGTTTATCCAGTTGCTGGCAAAGAATGTAAGCGAAAAAGAAGAACAATTGCTGGGGCTTGCATATAATTCTCTGCGTAAACGGGTTGCGGATGCGCTGATAACACTTTACAATAAATACAAAAACGACACGCAGGAAAAATTTTCGATACATATATCCCGTGAAGACCTTGCCAATATAGCCGGCACAGCAACCGAGTCTCTCATTCGGACATTGAGTGATTTCAAATCGGAAAAACTGATTGAGATAAAGGATGGTAATATTATTATTCTGGATGAGAAGAAATTGATCATGATGCTCAATTAGAGCACATGTTTCGGCCCTTTCTCAGGGTCTGTGTCCGATACGGATGTAAGATAACTGTTGAACTCGGCCGCTAGTCGCCTGAAATCTTTCTCAAGGTATTGTGTCTCGTTGCGTAGTTTCCGTTGTTTTTTATTAATCTTTTCATCAGGCTGTATATTTTTTTCTCCGGCTTCCATCAATTTCCGTTGCTGTTCTTTTACATCATGAGCCAGTTCATCCATAAATTCATCTTTCAAAATAAACTGGTTTTGGAACTGTTCTGCCAGTGCAAGGAAATTCTTGTCGGTACTGGGATCGACAACTTCACTTAACCTGGTTTTTAAATCGATATTCTGCTGTTTGCAAAAAAACAGCAGCCTCTCCCAGGTGTAAGTCTCGTCAAGATATTGCGCTATCTTATTTCCAATTCCCATTACGGTATTATTTTCAATTTCATTTAGTTTAAAAGCCTGTAAGCCATTCAGCACATTTGCTTTCATCTCATATTGTTTTAGTTTTCAGGTTTGGAGCAACATTTGATAACAGCCCCTTTTTTAGTATCCATTGCCGGGCTGATATATTTGATGCCGAGTCCCATTCCTCTTAGGATCAGTAAACAGGCTACTGCCATAATCATGACCGGGTATGCTTTTCTGATCTGTTGCCTCAATCCCTGACCGATATAGTTCCCGAAAAAGGCTAAACTCCACATTACGGGTAATGTGCCCAGCCCAAAACAAGCCATAAATACCATACTCCCGTATAGATCGCCTGTTGCAACAGCGGCTGCAATAGCTATATATACCAGCCCGCATGGAAGTAACCCGTTTAGTAAACCAATAGTGAATAATGAAAGCATTTTTCCTTCTTTTAAAAGCCTCCCCAAAGGGGTACGGATTTTATTCAGCATATTAAGGCTATTATGGAATTTTCTAAATAAGGAAGGTACAGCCTTCGGTAATACAACAAATAAAATAATCAAAATGCCCATGATGATTGATATCCATTGTTGCAAGCCAAAGAAAGCGAAACTCTTACCTAGTATTCCAAATAGCAGCCCCAATAAGGCGTATGTAATAACCCTGCCGATATTGTAAATAAATGCTCCAAGGAATTTGCTAAACAAATCCTGATGTGTCAAAGGCAACGATAATGCCAATGGGCCACACATCCCAACGCAGTGGAAACTACCAAGTATCCCCATCGTAAATGCTGCTGCGATGATCTGTAGCATATTATTTTTTTATTTTCAATTCTTTCCTTTTATGCATGTGTAATGCAAAAAGCCCTCCGGTTACTATGAAAGGCAAACCATAAAGGAATGCGGATCCTGTTTCACCTTTGTATATTAAATAGCCTGTTAAAAGCACTCCGCCTCCGATTAGCAGGAGAGTACCTATATTTTCACTGAACCATGCTGCTGCTATATATCCTGCAATTGGAATTGCCAGGAAAGGAAGTAGGTGCAGATAATCGTCTCCTTTTCCTTTCATAATCTCCGGCAGGTACTCTCCGGCAAAAGAAAAGAGAAAGAATAAGCAAACTATCAAACCAATCGTTTGCGCTAGTACCTTATAGGTTTTGTTGTAATGGTTTTTTTTAATTGGCTGTATCATATCGTAAGTTTTTTTTCAAAATAGTACGTTATGCTATCTGCCTTCCATGTAATCTGCAGTTCATGTAACCCTTTATTACCGGCAGGTATTGGCAGTGTGTAAACCGAATCCTGAATGGAAAAATTTTTCCTGACATCTTTATTCTGGTCTGATGGGCAATATAAAAGAACTTCACCCTGAATTTTTTTTCCGTGAAAATCTTTTGGGAAATAAATGTCCAGGACATTGTTACGGACCTGGAAAGTAACCGGGGCGGATAATGCATTATTCCTTTCAGCTTCGTCGATTTTTTTCTGGTACTGCAATTCCTGGGTATAATAATCTTGTGTTACCAAGTCTACTTTTTCATTCGTGGATTTAAATACCAGGAATAATATCCCAATAACAAATGCGATGTAAACAATGAGTATCTTATATCCCCAGTTCATGTTATTTTTTTTGAACGTTAGTTATATACTTCCGGGCCAATGAATTTGGCAGTAAGCGTTTTAAGTTTCTTGTCGTTTTCATACATCCCGATTTTGACTTCAGTCTTGTACCCTTTAAGCTCATCTCTTTTCAAGATTAAAAAGAACTGAAGATTGGTATAATCTTCTTGCTTTACTACCATTGTTGTATTGGCTCCGATTACCTGGATTTCCCCCTCCATATTTTCGATCTTAAGCTTAAAGGAAATATCCTTGTGCGTTTTATTCGCAAGTTTGAGGTTGAAAAGATTGCTAATCCTGCCATCAGGCAGGGATGTATAAGAGAGCCCAGCCGTACGCATTAATCTGGAATCCAGATCGGATCTGCTGACTAAGAAAAATATCAATGCAGCCATCAATATTGTCAGTACAATAGTATAGGCACGTATCCTTGCAGTGAAACTTAGTTTGATGCCTTCGGCGATAGAATTTTCCGATGCATATCTTACCAATCCTCTGGGTTTCTTAATGCCATCCATAATGGCATCACAGGCATCGATGCAGGCAGTGCAGTTGACACATTCCAGTTGAGTGCCGTTCCTGATATCAATTCCTGTAGGGCAGACCCTTACACAGGCAGCGCAGTCAATACAATCGCCGGTATTACTATCATTCAATTTTCCCCTTGGTTCGCCTCGCTTATGATCGTAAGCAACTACGATAGAGTTTTTATCAAGTAATACACCCTGGAGCCTTCCGTAAGGACATACAACGATACAGGCTTGTTCCCTGAACCACCAGTAGACGAAAAAGAAAACTGTTGTGAACCCAAGTAGAGTGATCAATGTGCCTCTGTGCCCGGCAGGGTCCCTGATATATCCGGTCAGTGAATCCATACTGATCATATAAGCAAGAAAGAAATTGGCAATGATGAAGGACAGGCCATAGAAAAGGATGAATTTAATCACTCTTTTGGTGATCTTTTCTCCATTCCAGGGCATCTCCTTTAGTTTCCTTTGCCGGGAAGCATCCCCATCTATCCAATACTCAATTTTACGGAATACCATTTCCATAAAAATGGTTTGGGGGCAGATCCACCCGCAAAATATCCTGCCAAATACAACCGTAAAAAGGATAATAAATACAACAAATGTGATCATCGCAATGCCGAAGATGAAAAAATCCTGCGGCCAGAAAATAAGCCCGAATATAATGAACTTACGGTCCAGCACGTTTAACATGAGCAAGGGTTCTCCATTGATTTTTATAAAAGGCAGTGAAAAAAATATTATCAGGTATAAAATACTGACCAAGGTTCTCCTGTTATAAAAACGGCCATACGGTTTCTTTGGAATAATGAAGTTCCTTGTACCTTCTTTTGTTATTGTGGCTACAGAGTCTCTATAAGATTCCTGGTTCAGGTCTGATAATATTTTTTCGCTGTTGCTCATTGGATATTATTCTATTTTTTTACTTTGACCGTATCAGCTACTGGTGTTTTTGTAGAATCGGCAGCAGGTTTGGGTGAGGCACTTTCAGTAAAGAGATCTCCCTGTGGCGCTTTTGCACTTGGAGGGTTAGTACCGTGTATTGATTTTACAAAACTTGCCAGCAAGCTCATTTCTTTAGGGCTGAACTGGGTAGCCCAGGATGGCATACCCTTATCAGGATAACCATGTTTGATAGATTGGTAAACATCGTTCAACGAACCTTTATGTATCCAGTAATCATCTGTCAGGTTCGGCCCTACACCGCCTTCGCCTGCGGCACCATGGCAAGGCTTACAGGTAGTAGTAAATATTTCTTTGCCTTTTGCAATGCCTGCGGCATCTGCCATCGGGATATTGGTTTCATCAATCTTATCTTTATTCTTTGAATCATACTGTTCTTTGGCAATTTTTGCTTTATTCATTTCCTCCTCATATTCCTGAAGTGGGTTTTTGCCTGATCCAAATACATGATAGTTGAGGATGTAGATGAAAGCTACACCAATGGTAAAATAAAAACCATATTTCCACCATGGAGGCAGTGCATTATCGAGTTCATGAATACCGTCGTAATCATGGTCAAGCAGTACGTCTGCTTCTTTTTCAACCGGTACTGCCTTTGTCAGTACTTTTTTGTCCATGTTGCTCCACCAGGATTCTTTCTTTTGAATAGCTGCGGCTGCAGGGCTGATCAGCTCTTTATATACCCTGCGTATAGAGAATGCCAAAAATAAAATGGCAACTATTTCAACAACAATCACGGTTGCGAGGAGATAAAACTCCAAAGCTGTAAGTCCCCCATAATTGGGCACAACTTTTACAGAATCTGTAGCGGCAGATGTTGTTTGTGAAAAACCGGATTGGGCTGCAAGTGTAAAAATAGTTATCAGGGCTATTGTTGCTATTTTGCTATTATTGTTCTTAGCCTTTTCAATGGCTTGCTTTGTAAAAGCCACCAGTACCTGCCCCAGGCCCCAAATAACAAAAGCAAAAACAATTGTGGTGATAACCAGCAGAGTTGCGAGTTGATTATTGCCGGATGTAACTGTTTTTTCTGTCGCAGGTGCAGCATTCTGTGCCATCAACGGGCCACCCGCTAATGAAATGGCAGCCGTGATCAGAAAATTTTTCTTATTAAAATACATATAAAATGATTTATGAGTTTGTATTATTTGATTCATCCGCTTCAAAGGGAATATTTGATAACTCATTTACTCTTTCCTTTTTCATTGATTTTACCATCCACAATAACCCAAGAAAGAAAGTAAAGAAGATTATCAGTGATATGATAGGGTAAATAGTGGCCCCATCGATCTTTTCAGCATATTGTTTTATAAACTTGAACATTTTTATTTATTTACGACCGGAGTTTTATTTTTACTAATATCCGTACCTAGTCTTTGCAGGTAAGCAATTACGGCTATCACTTCTTTTTTCGGAGAAACCTTGATACTGTCATTATACAGGTTGTTTGAAATCTTAGTAGCTTGTTCAACAAGGTCTGCGACAGCTTTTTTCTCATACCCTTTTTCGTAAGGCACGCCTAATGTCCTCATTGCGTTGATCTTTGCTTCTGTTGTGGAGTAATCCAGGTCTTGCAAAAGCAGATGATTGTAAGACGGCATTACCGATCCTTCGCTCATGGAGGAAGGCTCTCTCAGGTGTCGGAAATGCCACCCATCTGATTTTTTCAGGTTGCCGAGGCCCTCTCTGGCAAGATCTGGCCCGGTTCTTTTACTTCCCCATTGGAAAGGATGGTCATAAACAAACTCACCGGCTTTGGAATATTCCCCATAACGTTCCGTTTCGCTTCTGAACGGCCTTACCATTTGCGAGTGGCATAAGTAACAGCCTTCCCGGACATAAATATCACGTCCTTGCAATTCCAGCGGTGTATAAGGTTTTACACTGCTAATGGTAGGGATATTGGATTTAATAAGGAAAGTAGGTATCATCTCAATAGCGCCACCAATAAGAATAACTATCAAACTCAGGATCATGAACTGAACAGGTTTCCTTTCAATAACTCTATGCCAGTGTTCGCCGTGGTGGGCAACATATTCTTTTTCCAACGGTGCAGCTTCAGCTTCTTCTTCTGCTACCAGTTTACCGTTTCTGACAGTTTTGTAAATATTATATACCATGAAGAAAACACCCAGCAGATACAGGAACCCGCCTAAGGCACGCATGATATAGAATGGCTTCAGGTAAGTAACTGTTTCAAGGAAAGTATATTTTAATTGCCCTGCTTCTGTAAACTGTTTCCACATTGAGCTTTGTGTAAACCCTGCCCAGTACATAGGTATAGCCCAAAACAATATACCAAGTGTCCCCAGCCAGAAATGCCAGTTAGCAACTTTTTTGGAATAAAGTTCAGTTTTGAAGATTCTTGGAATGAGCCAATAGAGTACCCCAAATGTCAGCATACC
>CAZKPH010000106.1:0-7677 GCA_964554605.1 uncultured Ferruginibacter sp. | reverse complement strand
CGGCATTGGCAACCGAACTGCCACCAAACTTTAAAACCTGCATAATTTTATTATTATCGGATTAAAAATAATATTTTATCGTTCTGAAAATCGGCTAAATGCGCCCAAAGGTAATATGAAAATGTACAACCCTAACGGGTTGTTGTAGAAAAATACGTGGTATTGCCCATTACCTTTGCAGAAGGGCTTAGAGGAAAGTACTTGTATGTAGTAATTTGTAACACTTTTGTAAATATATAACGAAATCCTTAATCCGGGCATATACAGGAGGATTTATTTAAAATATTCTTTTTATTTTCACGCCAAATTCAGACTAGGCAACATTTTTGTAATATAAACAATAAAAATAATATGGATCATAGGTCGTACAGCGGCTTGCAGCAATTCAAGAATGCAGTAGGAATAAAGTTTCAGTTGTATAACAGCCTTTTTACTTCTCTGCCCTTCCACAGGATAGAGAAAACAGGCATTCTTTTATCCTTATTATTGAATAATTGTGAAGAAGGCTATAAAAAGAAATTAAGCCCGCTGGAAATTATAGAGGATTTCTTTGAAAAACATACTACTTACCGAAATCCCAAAGAACGCCTCGACCTTCTGTTTCGTTTTATTCAATTTGTAGAAAGACAGATCGTATTATTCGATGCTCTCGAAGATTCGGCATTTACACAGGTGAATGATATGAGTGGCGTAGGTACACTCAAGCACCTTACCAGCCAGATACTGCAAAACAACAAGCAAAACGAACTGACGGAAAAACTACAGGATTTTGCCGTAAGGCTTGTACTAACAGCACATCCAACCCAATTTTATCCCGATACAGTATTGGGTATTATCAATGACCTGGCCAGAGCATTGAAAGAAAACAATACCCTGGATGTAAATATGTACCTGCAGCAATTAGGGAAAACCCCTTTCCTGAAAAAGAAAAAACCGACACCATACGATGAAGCCATAAGTTTATTATGGTTCCTTGAAAACGTTTTTTATCCTGCTTCGGGGAGGATTCTTTCTTTTATCAAAAACCAATTCCCCCATGCAATTCAGCCGGATAAGCCCATAATTAAAATGGGATTCTGGCCGGGAGGCGACAGAGACGGGAATCCGTTTGTAAAAGCCGACACAACCCAAAAGGTAGCAAATGCTTTGAGGGGTAGTATTATCAAATGTTATTACATGGAAATCCGCCGACTAAAGCGTAGGTTGACATTTAAAGGCGTTGATGTAATACTGAACGAATTGGAACAGGAACTCTATAATAATATTTTTATTCCCGGGCAAAGAACGAATATCAGCAAAGATGATATAATTGCTGCACTCACCAGAGTCAGGGAAACGCTTATCTATGAAACCAACGGGCTTTTTCTCCACCTGGTAGATAACCTTATCAATAAAGTAAACCTTTTCGGGCTCCACTTCGCTTCTCTGGATATACGTCAGGAAAGTTCTGTACATAACACAGTATTGGAATCCATCGCTGAAGTTACCGGCTCACTACCTGATAACTATAAAGACCTTACCATCGATCAGAAGTCAGAAGTACTGTCATCCCTGAAAAAGAGCGAAGATATTAGTAAGGTATTTGCAAACCCGCTTGTAAATGATACACTTGAAAGTATACGGACAATCAGGCAAATACAGCAATCAAACGGAGAACCCGGATGCAATCGGTATGTGATCAGCCAGTGCAATAGCGCCCTTAATGTTTTGGAAGTATATGCACTATTTCAACTTTGCGGATGGGGAAGAAATAATATCACTGTAGATATTGTGCCTCTCTTTGAGACTATTGATGACCTGAATAATGCAGCAGGAATCATGAAAGCACTATACAGTAACCCGGCTTATGCCCAACATCTAAAGAACAGGAATAATAAGCAAACCATTATGCTTGGTTTCTCGGACGGCACAAAGGACGGTGGTTATTTCATGGCCAATTGGAGTATTTACAAAGCCAAAGAACAACTCACGCAAATATCAAGAGAATATGGTATTAACGTATTATTCTTCGATGGAAGAGGCGGCCCTCCTTCCCGTGGTGGAGGAAAGACCCACAATTTCTATGCTTCGATGGGAAGGAATATAGCCAATAAAGAAATTCAACTGACTGTCCAGGGCCAAACTGTAAGTTCTAACTTCGGTACGATTGACGCGGCTCAGTTCAATATAGAAAAACTCTTACATGCCGGTATCAGCAACGAATTATTCAGCAATATTGATGTAACATTGCAAGAAGAAGAAGAGAACTTGTTACAGGAACTTGCAGAAGAAAGCTTTAAGAAATATGTTTCTTTCAAAACACATCCGTATTTCACTGATTACCTGTCGCAGGTAAGTCCGCTAAAATTCTACAGTGATACTAATATCGGAAGCCGGCCTGCTAAACGTACAGCATCTGCCAAACTTTCCTTAAAGGACCTCAGAGCAATCCCTTATGTAGGAGCGTGGGCACAACTGAAACAAAACGTAACTGGTTATTTTGGAGTGGGATCAGCATTACAAGAAATGGAAAAGAATGGAAAATTTGATGCCCTCCAGTCTTTGTACAAGCATTCCCTCTATTTCAAAACACTTATGGATAACTGTGAAATGGCAATGAAAAAATCATTTTTTCCGCTGACAGCGTATCTTTCCAACGATGAGAAATACGGCGAAATATGGAACATCATATTTAACGAGTACCAGCTTACACAAAAATATATTCTCAAAATCTCAGAAAAAACGGAGCTTATGGAAGACTACCCAATAGAAAATCTTTCCATAACCATGAGAGAAAGAATCGTGTTGCCGCTACTTACCATACAACAATATGCAATCAGCAACATTCGAAAACTAGAGGATAATCTTGTATCTAATTCCCCACTTAAGGAAACGTATGAGAAACTGGTTATACGCTCTTCTTTTGGAATTATTAATGCAGGAAGGAATTCCGCATAAATTTATATTTTCATAATTTATTTTTTTGTCAGGATAAAATAGGAATAATCAACTAAAACGTAAAAAAATAGCCAATTAAATACATAACAATAAATTATATTTAAACTTATTTATTGTTATCAATAAAAAATTACTCTATTTTTTGTAATTTTGAATACAACTTAATAATTAATAATATTTCAACAAAATAGTTGTTTCCCCGGCACTTATGTACGTAGCAATCGTTTTACTTTTCATCTTCTCACTTTATGTTGCCACATTTTTTCTGGCTAGAAAAGACGATAAAATGCTGGAACTAAAACAAAGAGTCGAATTTCTCGAACAAAAGACAAATAAAAAAATAGTAAGCCGCTTATTATTTGTGGAGCTCAAATCAGTTGACAGTGTTTTAGACACATTAAATAACTGTTTTTACCAAATAGATAAAAACGGGGATTATGATATAGACACTGAATACCGCCTCTCTGATGTAGACGACGAATGGTGGGAATCTCTTTCCAAAGCAGACCTGGAAGTTGTAAACAAAATAAAGAATCAATAACGAAGAAGAAGCACCCTTTTTCTTTTTAGATTGATTACATTCAATCAATACCTGCTTCATTTCATTCAAACTTACACTAACTGCTGATGTAAAAATAGAGCCCCTTCATAGACATGAAGGGGCTTACGATTGTTTGCCATATAAAGAAATTAAAAACGCCTGTCCTGATACCGAACCCACAGGTTCATTTCCATTTTTTCAACTACTCCTATTTTGTAATGCCCAATGCCACTGCCAAATGAGACGGTAAGGGTTCTTTCCTGAACCTTTTCACAACTGCGATATGAGAAAAATGAAAATAAGCAAGACTTATTACCACAGATAATGTAACAGCCGAAAGAATTGCAATCTTGGAAATATCCCTTGAAACATCATCATTATAAGCCAGCATAGTCGTAAAAATAGCCATTGTGAAACCAATGCCTGCCAGCATTCCCATACCATACACCTGCTTCCAGGATACATTTGTAGGAAGTTGTGCTATGCCGGACGCTACCAGCATCCTGCTAATCATATAAATACCTAATGGCTTACCAATGACCAGGCCAAAAATTACTCCCATTGCAATATTTGTACCCAATGCAGACACAAAATGATCGGGGATAAAAATTGCGGTATTAGCCAAAGCAAAAAATGGCAAAATGAGAAAGCTTACAAAATTATGAATAGCCCTTTCTACACTTACCAACTTATTAGTAGGAACGGAGAAGGCAAATAATACACCTGATATACTTCCCTCAACGCCGGAATTGAATACCATGTACCAAAGCGCCAATGCAAGCAATACCTGCAAGAATCCGAACCTGACTTTATAATAAGTCAATGCAATCAGAATAGCATACACTACTGCTGCTGCAATCAAAAAGAACACATGAATCTTACCCCCATAAAACAAAGCGATCACTACTATTGCCCCCAAGTCATCAATAATAGCCAATGCCATCAAAAATATCTTTAACCCTATAGGAAATTTCTTCCCCAATAATGACGCAACACCTAAAGCAAATGCTATATCAGTTGCTGTAGGTATACCCCAACCGCGTAAAGAGCCCGTCCCCACATTTAAGGCTGTAAAGATCAACGCAGGAAGTAACATTCCACCCAATGCAGCGCCAAACGGTAAAATAGCTTTTTTAAATGAAGACAACTCTCCTTCCACCAATTCTCTTTTGATCTCGGTACCTGCCATTACAAAGAAAATCCCCATCAGGAAACTATTGATCCAATCCAGCGGGTTTTCCGGCAGATGGATACCAGCCGGGTAGTGTATCGCATGATACCACAATCCTCTGTACCAATCACCGGTACCCAGATTAGAAAGCAGTATTGAAGCTATAGTACATATAATCAGAATAACACCAACCGAGCGGCTGTCGTTAATAAAATATGTAATCGGCGAGATAAATTTTTTAATGATTCTTCTCATAACAAAACGCTCAGGGCTATTGATGAAGTATTCTTTAAAAAATGTTGCCCCACCTTGTAAAAGAAGATGAGGCAACATACCCAAAAAATATTAATCTACATAACCCATCACTCCCATTTCAGGAATGTCAAGGCCGGCAATTTCATCTTCAGCCTTAACGCGTATGGGTGTTATTTTGTTAGATACCTTGAAGAAGATATACATAACAGTAAATACAAAAACAAAACATGTAACGGTGCCAATAAGCTGTGCAACAAACTGGCTGGCATCTCCATAGAAAAGCCCTTTTACAGTACCCGGGACACCGTTCCATCCGTCGCCATAAGAGCCATCAGCAAATAATCCAAGGGAAAGAACACCCCAGGCGCCATTTACACCGTGTACGGCAAATGCACCTACAGGATCATCAATCTTAAGTTTTCTATCTACAAAATTGTATGCTACAATAACCAGTATACCAGCGATAGCTCCAATAATAACTGAGCCAATGGAATTTACAAATGCACAGGGAGCCGTAATGGCAACCAGCCCTGCCAATAACCCATTTGCAAGCATACCCGGATCTGGTTTCTGCCCTTTTACATACATGTATATCAAAGCTGCCAAAGTAGATGCTGTACCAGCCATCATCGTATTCACCGCAACAATACTGATACGGAAATCACTGCCAGCCAAAGTAGAGCCAGGGTTGAAACCAAACCAGCCGAATGCCAGAATGAATGTACCCAGGATTGCCATTGGTATATTATGGCCAGGTATTGTATTTACTTCTCCATTCGGGCCATATTTGCCAATACGCGGCCCTATCACAATGGCGCCGGCTAATGCGGCTACGCCACCTACCATGTGTACAACAGAAGAACCTGCAAAATCCACATGCCCGTGACCAAGATGGAAATTAACCCCTAATGCAGACAGCCAGCCGCCGCCCCATACCCAGTTACCAAAGATCGGATATACAAACATAGATATGAATAAACCAAAGATCAGGAAAGATTTAAATGACCATCTTTCCGCCATCGAACCGGTAGGGATAGTTGCTGTTGTATCCATAAACACCATCTGGAACAGGAAGAGTGTAAATACACCCACATCGTACACTTTACTATTCAGGAAGAATCCTACAGAACCAATTATTCCGAAATCATGCCCGAACAAATGAACAGTATACTCATGGGGGATAACACCGGGAGCTCCACCTAATGTAGCAGCATTCAAAGCTCCACCCATCATAAAGGCGAAACCGCATACCCAGAAACCAAACATACCCAATGCATATACGAGGAAGTTCATTCCCATCGTATGAGCTACGTTCTTTTTACGGGTAAACCCTGTTTCAACTAAAGCAAAACCAGCCTGCATGAACATAACCAGAAATCCGGCAAGAAGTGTCCACATAATATTGGTTGCTATTTTATTATGCCCGTCAACATTACCGATTGTATTAACAGCAGACACTACCTTATTTAAAGCTGTATCCTTTGTTGCAGCCAAAGTATCAATACCAAGATCCTTAATTGTTCCGGTAGATGCGCCGGTAGGGTCCTGAGCCATTGTAAGAAAAGGCAATAACATCAAAATCAATGTAAGGCTACATACTGCATAGACCAGTATTTTATTACTTTTAAGTTTCCCAGATATTTTCTCGTACATAGTTTATATTTTAAATGATAAATAATTTTTCCCTGGTAAGTTTTTTAGAACTTATATACGGCTGCCAGTAATGCGGTAACGGTGCTTTTTGTAGGGCTGCCATCAGCATCTGTAAACAAAGAACCTTTTGCATTATCCAAACGCAATTCCGGTATTATGGTAAGCCCATTCACTTTATAATTAGCAGAAAGGGTAGCTTCAAAAACATTGGAACCTACTTTAATTTTATATTTATCATCATTGAAATATTCTGTTCTAAGTGTAAAGCCAAGATCAGATTTTACATCGTAATTGAAGTATAGGGCTGATCCCCACCAGTTGGCAGAAGACCCATCACCACTGTATAGAGCGATGGTTCCATTATAGCCCAATGTAAAACTTTTGGTAATAGCATCGGTAGCTACTACATCAATTTGATTTGTGGAAACACCTGTTCCATAACCACTGCCTACAAAATTCAAATAAGCTTTTACTTTGTCGTCTTTCGTTGCAGTACCAAATTGTGCCAATACCGCCTTTTCCCCACCATTCGCAGAAGCGGGCAGGGTTGTATTATCTGTAGGATTAGCAACACCCAGCATCAATGTACTTTTCTTTCCCAGGGTGATGTCAGCTTTCAAACCAGTATGAAAGAACGGGCCATTGGTAAACATATAAGAAGTACTGTAGTTTTTATTGGCATACGCATCGAGTACCTCATAACCAACATGTGTACCCCATTTTCCCAAGGTAAGCTTTACTTTGCTGCAAGGAGAATAAGTAAGATAAGCCTGCTTAATGGCATAAAGTGTATTTGCATCATTATAGGAGAATTCCTGGGCACGTGTGCCGAATCCCAAGTCAACGGTAGCGCTTACTTTACCGAAACTGTGATCAGCTCTTAATGAAGCCATTCCCAACTCGAAAGAGTTTTGGCTATTTGTAAAAGCAGTAAGATTATTGCCCTTGCCCAGATTGTAACGGTAGTATGCATCTACCGAACCAGAAAAAGTAGTAGCAGAAGAACTTGCAGATGCAGAATCCTGAGCATTTGCCCCTAGAAAGAATAATGCTGAAAAAACTGCCAAAGTGATCTTTTTTGTCATGTGGTTAAGATTTATGTGGTTATAAAAAAGAGTAC
>CAZKPH010000105.1:0-7748 GCA_964554605.1 uncultured Ferruginibacter sp. | reverse complement strand
AACCAGGTCGCAAAAAAGCAAGAAGAAGTTACCAGTTCAGCAAACGTTAATCTTTTGCAGAAGGCTTCGGTTGACAGTAGTGCTTTGTATACGTCTAAATGCCCTGTTTACCGCATAATAAATATTTTAAACTTTTTTAATAACAAAAAATGGAAAATAACACTTCCTTACAACAACAACTTTTAGAAGCAGGCGTTCATTTCGGCCATTTGAAGAAGAAATGGAACCCTAAAATGTTACCTTACATTTTTGCTGAAAAAAAGGGTATTCACATCATTGATCTTAATAAAACAGTTGAAGGATTGCAGGAAGCTGCCGCTGCTATGAAATCTATTGCCAAGAGTGGCAAAAAGATCATGTTTGTGGCAACGAAGAAACAAGCTAAGGAAATTGTTTCTGATTGTGCAAAAAGAGTGAATATGCCTTTTGTAACAGAGCGTTGGTTGGGGGGTATGCTCACAAATTTCAACACTGTACGCAAAAGTGTGAAAAAAATGCAGAGCATTGAAAAAATGCTGAACGACGGAAGCATTGACAACCTTACAAAAAAAGAACGCCTTACCCTCACTCGTGATAAAGAAAAAATGGAAAAAGTGTTGGGAGGTATTTCACAAATTAGTCGTATTCCTGCCGCATTGTTTATTGTAGACATTGGACATGAGCACATAGCGTTGGCCGAAGCAAAAAGGCTTAATATCACTACTATCGGTATGGTAGATACCAATTGTGATCCAAATAAAGTCGAGTTCCCGATTCCGGCAAATGACGATGCAACAAAATCTATCGCTATCATTGTCAATTATATAGCAGCAGCTATTGCCGAAGGTTTGTCGGAAAGGCAGGCAGAAAAAGATGAAGATGAATCCCATGCAACTGATATGGAAGAATCTGCAGAGGCCAAAGCAGCTCGTTTTGAAAAAATGACTGACGGCCATGACGATAGGGGAAAGAGGACAAGGGGTACATCTCCTGTAAAACGCAGAGTGCCAGGGCCCGGCCAGGGTGGAAGAAAGCCTGCTGCGAAATAAGAAGGCTTATTAGTATTTAATAAAATTTAATTATCTAATCATGAGTGTAACTATAACCGCACAAGATATAAATAAATTACGCCAGACAACCGGTGCCGGAATGATGGATTGCCGTAAGGCTTTAACAGAAAGCAACGGTGATTTTGAAGCAGCTATCGACTGGCTACGTAAACAAGGACAAAAAGTGGCTGCTAAACGTAGCGACAGAGAAGCTAAAGAAGGAGTAATCATAGCTAAAACTACTGCTGATAATAAAACAGGTATGATTGTTTGTATTAGCTGCGAAACAGACTTTGTAAGTAAAAATGCGGATTTTGTTTCCTTTGTACAAACGATTGCTAATGCGGCCATTTCTGCAAATGTTAAAAATGCTGAAGAATTAAATGAAACCGTAGTTGGAGAGGCAAAAGTAGCCGATCTTATTAACGATAAATTAGCTGCTATTGGTGAAAAAATCGCTCTCACAAGGTTTGAAAGGGTAGATGCTCCTTTTGTGGCTTCTTATATACACGGCGCTAACAGGATGGGTGTTTTGGTAGGATTAACTAAAGAAGCCACCGAGGCCGGAAAGGATGTAGCCATGCAAATTGCAGCCATGAACCCGATAGCAGTTGATGAAAGCCTGGTATCTGCCGAAACAATAGCCAGAGAAAAAGAGATTGCAATTGAACAGATCAAGGCAGAAGGAAAACCAGCTGAAATGGCTGAGAAAATAGCAATGGGTAAAATAAGTAAGTTTTTTAAAGAAAATACCCTGTTAGCTCAGGCTTTTGTAAAAGATGCAAGCAAATCTGTGGCAGAATACCTCAAGTCAGTTGACGCGGAGATAAAAGTTACAGAATTTAAGCGGGTTGCTTTAGGATAAAGAATATAATTAACAGGCTGTTCGATCGAACAGCCTGTTTGATTTTTGTTTATAAATAACGCGTTTGTGGTTTTGACTGTGAAAGATTTTTTAAAAGTCGAAAAGACATATCTTCGTATATAAATTCATTAACCCCTAACACATAATATCCATGCTTCCTAAATATAAAAGGGTACTCCTTAAACTCTCCGGTGAATCTTTAATGGGTGATAAAAATTTCGGATTGGATAGTGATGTTATCTCTCAGTATGCCAGGGATATCAAATCTATTACCGATTTGGGAGTACAGGTAGCCATAGTGATTGGAGGCGGAAATATATACAGGGGAATGAATGAAGCAGAAACAGGTATTGAAAGGGCCCAGGGCGATTATATGGGGATGTTGGCAACGGTTATCAACGGAATGGCAGTACAAAGTGGTTTGGAGAAAGTAGGCGTGTATACTCGTTTGCAAAGTGCCATAAAAATGGAACAAATCGCGGAACCTTATATCAGGAGAAGGGCTATTCGCCATTTGGAAAAAGGAAGAGTGGTAATATTTGGTGCCGGAACGGGTAATCCGTATTTTACAACCGATACAGCCGGTTCTTTACGTGCAATTGAAATAAAAGCCGATGTAATTCTGAAAGGTACCCGGGTAGATGGTATTTATACTGCCGATCCGGAAATTGATAAATCTGCTACCCGTTTCAGGGATATTACATTTCAGGAATGCATATCAAGGAATCTGAAAGTTATGGATATGACGGCATTCACTTTATGTATGGAAAATGAATTGCCTATCATTGTTTTTGACATGAATAAACCCGGTAATTTATTAAAAGTAGTTACCCGTGAAAATGTAGGTACTCTTGTAAAAGGGTAGTACTTTTTGTTAAAAGAGTATTTTTGTGAAACGTATATTCTACTTACTGTTTGTCTCATTATTTCTTACCGAAGCCGCTTTTTCTACAAAGCCGACTTTATCTGCATCTGCAACACAGCCCACCTATCCGGGTACAAGCAAACCCTATCTTACAATTGTTTCTGGAAGTGGCAAGACATCTTATGTTAGTGGTGTTATAAACGATCCAACCGATCCTGCTGCTATGCGTGGTATCTATTTTACTATCACAAATGGCGTTACATCAACATCAGCTACAAGCAATAAAACTTCTGTTGTGCCTAATGCAAATATTAGTTTTGTTGAATCGGGAGGGTTTTATGTTTTAAAAATTATTCCGGCCACTGTCGGCTACGCCACTATTTCTGTTAGTGCTACCAACGCTGACGGTACTTCGTCCGTTTATAAAATATCATATGCTGCATCTGTCGCATCCTCTCACCCTGACAAAACAATTTTCCCTGTAAATATGGCCGATGCTTCAGGAGCATCCCCTGTGGATAATGATTATATGTTCGTGGCAGACGATGAAACCAATGTACTAAGATTGTTTAGCAGAAAATATTCTGGTGTCGATTTATACAATATCGATATCACAAGTACTGTAGGAGCATCTGCAGAATGTGATTTGGAAGGGTCTTCGTTAAGTATTAAGTATAACCCGGGTAAAAGGGTTTACTGGATAGGCTCGTTAGGAAATAATAAAAGCGGTGTATTGAAACCCGATCGGGATAGGGTCATTGCCACCGATATTTCTGGTACAGGTGCCGCTTCCACACTTACCGTTAAAAGTTATTCTACAAAATTCAGGTCTTCGCTTATAAGCTGGGGAGATGCGAATGGGTGGGGTTTTACAACTTCTGCTGCCAGCGGAATGATTCCCAAGCGGATTGATGGGTTCAATATCGAAGGGTTGTCAATTACGCAAGGGGGCGATACCGGCTATATCGGGTTCAGGGCACCTTGTGTGCCGGTAAAAGGAACTACACCTGGTTCTTCCAATCGAAAGTATGCAATCGTTGCCCCAGTCACAAATTTCGAAACAATAATGAATGGGAATGGATCGGTCAGTACGGCTCCAATAATCGGAGAGCCGATACTGTTTGACCTGGAGGGTTTGGGAATAAGGAGTATGGAGCGAGTAGGACCTTCCGGTTATCTTATTATTGCCGGGCTATACACCGGGGGAGGGACACCAGCCGTATATTGGTGGGATGGAAGGGTACCTGCCAATCCAGGGCTTAATCCTATAACGGTAAATACAAGTTATTCTAAACTTATAAAACTTAATCTCCCTGGCCTTAATGAACTAGCTCAGGTTTCCTCAGACGGAGAAGCGGAAGGGCACCCCGAAGCTATGATCGCAGAGCAGGTGGGACAGGTTTTGTTCATACATCTTATCTGTGATAATGGTACCGTGGATTATTATAATGATGGTACAGAAGCAAAATCGTTATCGAATATTCAATTCAAAAAATTCAGGTACGACAATTTTGTATTTGATTTTACTAATACAACAGGCAATTGCCCCAATGGGCAAATAAAATTCATCAGTGGGCAACCCCAGGTTGCCGGGAATATTTATCAATGGCAGATGGATACCGGGTCTGGGTATATAGATATTGCAAATGGCGGTATATATTCCGGTTCTAAAACAGATACATTACTATTGGTTAACGCCCCTACTTCCATGTATGGATATCAATACCGGTGTAAAGTATCAAACGGAGCTTCTATTACTTATAGTAATGAAACCCCCCTTACATTCAGGGCATATTGGGTAGGGGCTGTCAGCAATGCGTGGGAAAACCCGGCAAACTGGAGTTGTAATACGCTGCCTGATAATAATACAGATGTGTATATTAATTTTGGCACACCGGTACTGAATTCCAATACCTCTATTCGTAGCCTGCAGGTCAACCCTACTGCCAATCTCACTATTAATACAGGGAAAGTATTGTCAATACTACATTAACTGTTAATGTTTATATATTTGCTGTATCAGGATTATGACTTTCATTGGTGAAATCGTAATTTTAGCAGAATAAATGCTATACAAATATGTCTTCGCCCAGATTTTTTTTCGTCTCTTTTTTCCTCTTAATTAGCCACTTTTTGTCGGCTCAGGTCAATCCGGTACAATGGTCTTTCACAGCAAAAAAAATTGCCCAAAACAAATATGAAGTCAGAATGACGGCATCTTTGCTAAAAGGATGGCATATTTACTCTCAAAAAACACCTGACGGCGGGCCAGAGCCCACTAAAATTACTTTTCTGCCAGGTGCATTGGTGAAAATAGCTGCAGGAATTCCCAAAGAAACCGGTACGCTTATAAAAAAGATGGATAATAGCTTTGGTGTAAATGTTTTCTATTATTCCGGTAAGGTAGATTTTGTGCAAACCGTTACGGTGAAAGGCCCCGTAAAAACAAATATAAGCGGAGATATCAATTATATGGTCTGTGATGATTCGAAATGTTTGCCGCCAACTTCTGTAAAATTCAATATTCTTTTAAAATAATGATATGCATCCTAAAGTTTTCTGCATATTTACGGCCATATAGTTATGAAAAAAATCATCTTCTTTTTTATATTATTATTGTTCGGCTGCTGGCAAATACTTGTTGCTCAGGATAAACAGGTACATTTTAACGTCAGTAAAATTACTGTTGACTCCCAAACACAGCGCCTCATCATCAAAGCTTCAATTGCAAAAGGATACCAGATGTTGGCTATGTCGGACATACCGGGTTATGAAGGGGTAAAGACAACCATATTATTTGATACTGCTTTACAACAAAAACTACAAGGTGCTTTACAGGAAAAAACACAAACCATTAGCATACATAGTCCCGCTCTTGAAAATAAAGAAGTAAAATGTTATGTTGATTCTGCTGCCTGGGAACAGGATATACATCTTAATGTGGGAGATAGTTTTCGGTTGAAGGGGGCTATAACTACATATTTATTGAAAGGAGATGAGATTGAAACAATTTCTGAAAATATTTCCAGGGAGTTTGTTTATATAAAAGAATCTGACAGAAACAATATAGATAAAACCAATAAGCCGGCGTCAGGCAGGTCGGTTTGGGGTTGGCTGGTAGCCGGGATTTTGGCGGGACTTATAGGATTCCTTACCCCTTGTGTCTATTCCCTGGTCCCTGTTACCGTTAGTTTATTTCTTAAAAGAAGCAAAACATCTGCCGAAGGCAGGAAAAGCGCTTTATTTTATTCTTTGTCAATTGTAATGATTTATGCATTTGTAGGTGTATTGTCTGTTTCTTTTGTACCACAGTCTGCATGGAATACTATTTCCACAAGCTGGGTGTTTAATATGCTTGTTTTTATTCTATTCGTGGTTTTTGGTATTTCTTTTTTAGGGGCATTTGAGATAAGCCTGCCTTCTTCCTGGGCTACACGGTTAGACAGGAAATCGGGGCTAGGCACCTATTCCGGAGTGTTTTTCATGGCGCTGACATTAGTTGTTGTATCTTTTAGTTGCACGGGCAATTTTGTAGCAAGTTTATTAGGTGTGGCGTCAAGGGACAACAAGTGGGCCGCCATTTTTGGGATGACAGGTTTCGGGTTGGGTTTAGCCCTGCCTTTTTCTGTCTTTGCGGTTTTCCCATCCTGGCTGAAAGAGATATCAAAGCCTGGAGGTTGGCAAAATGCTTTAAAGGTAAGTTTAGGTGTACTGGAATTGGCCCTGGCCATGAAATTCCTCAGTAATGCGGATATACAGTTTGGTAAATATTGGCTCACAAGAGATATTTATCTTTCTTTATGGATAGCTTTATTTACGTTCCTCACGGTATATTTATTGGGTGGTTTTAAAATGAAACATGATAGCGGGTTACCTAAAAATGATTGGGATAAAGAATTTATACCCCTTCCGCGTTTTTTCTTTGCGTTATTGTCATTAGCGTTTACCATATATCTTATGCCGGGGTTGTGGGGTGCCCCGCTGAACAAGATTAGCGGGTTATTACCGCCTTTTGGAAGCCAGGAATATACTGGTGCCGTGGTGACATATACCCCAAAGGACAAATCTGGCACTATTTATAAGATAAAACCGGAAAAATATTATAATGAACTAATAAAGAATGAATCAGAAGCCGCTAAAAAAGCCGGCCTTGAGGTCTTTTTTGATTATAAAGAAGCAATGGAAGCTGCGAAAGAACAAGGAAAACCTCTTATGATTGACTTCACAGGGATTGTATGCCCCAATTGCCGTGAATTTGAGAACCGTGTGTGGACAAGGCCTGATGTAATGAATAAGATGAAAAACAATTTCGTTGTTGCCTCTTTATTTGAAGATTTTTCAGGAGAATTACCAGATGTGGAAAAAAGACACTCCGATTTGTTAGGAGCAGATTTGGCAACGGTTGGAGATCTGTACAAAGAACTATCAATGAAACTGACCGGGGGTATTTCCCAACCCAATTATGTTTTTCTATATCAGGACGGGTCCAAGATTTTCGAAAAGGGGTATGGTTATGACAATATACAAAAGAATGGCCCTGAGGATTTTGCCGTTTATCTGGATAAAGTACTTGAAGAATTTGCCAGTAATAAGGCCAGGCATTAGAGATTTTACCAAAATAAGACATAAAGCAGACAATACACGGGAAAAGGGGAGTTTGTATTTATTTAAATTTGCTTATGAGTGTAGTTGTCGATAATCATCTGGTGGCAAAATATAACCTGCCTATACCCAGGTATACAAGTTATCCTACGGTTCCTTTTTGGAAAGACGGTATTGATATAACCCGATGGAAAGAAATTTTTTCCCGGCAGTTTTCCTCCTGTAATGAACAGGATGGCATCAGCCTTTATATTCACCTTCCTTTTTGTGAGTCTCTCTGTACATATTGTGGTTGTAATAAAAAGATCACTACAAATCATTCTGTTGAGCAAGGTTATATGGATACGATTATCCGGGAATGGAGGCTCTATCAGCAATTGATGAACAG
>CAZKPH010000104.1:0-7794 GCA_964554605.1 uncultured Ferruginibacter sp. | reverse complement strand
TGTGGCTATCCATGATGTGTACATCCTCGGGATAGTAATCCCCATTATCATGCCAGGCAAACCGGAGATCGAACACGGCCCGCCCGGAACCAGGATTTCATCGGTATAAAATGCAAAAACATATACACTGTCGAATATCTTCCCAACAGCTTTCCTGCAGTTAAACCCGGCAATCATTTTATTCTCATTTACCAATTTCCACTTAATAGCCGGAATAGTATCCTCCACATCCAGCCTGTTACCAAATACAGATTTCTGCATTTTTATTGTTTTTGTAACAAAATCAATCGCCCACATATTTTCATCATCATCCCTTTTCAGGAACTCGGGTATCTTATCCCGCTCGTCCCATCTGTCAAATGACATAACAGTACTATTTTCCGAGAAGGAAAGGCGGTAATAATTCGTTTTAAACTGGGGCAGTTTTTCTTTGATCAGATCGTCAAAGATATTATTGCCCATAGTTTTCTTTATACTGGTCTTTACCTCGTATTCAATAACCCCCTTATTAAGGAATTGCTGCGGATATGAACAGATACAGGGTAAAAGAAAAGCAAGTATGACAAATATTTTTTTCATTGGTTGTGGTTTTAAGGTTTTGCCGGTGGTGGTGGCGGCGGTGCAGATGCATTTCCAGGTTTTTTATCTGCTTTATTTTTGAAATTCCATATAAAGCCAAGCATCCAGTAACGTTGCAGCCGGGTATTAGTTGTTACGGAATAGGAATTACCATAGAAACTCATATCAATGCCCCGGTTCTGATTCAGCAAATCAACTCCGGAAATATATGCAGTAAACTCATCACTCCTGAATGTACGCTGGATTTTAGCATTCAGTATATTGGTATTAAGCCCCTGTTGCGTTGTTATCGTCTTTTGGCGGTAATGGTTCTCGTACCTAGTATTAAACGACCACACTTTCTTATAAAACACAGTAGCATCCAAATACATACTATTGGTAATATAGTTATCAGAAGACGTTCCAACAGTATTCTTATTACTGTTATACATAAAATTGTCATTCAGCCAGCAGTCATAAGATTTTTCTTTCGACTTAGAGAGCCCAAATCCCATTCCCGCAGAAAGTGTCTTCGTATAGTTATTTATACCGTTAATAATTTCTTTCATCCTGTTAAAGGAAAAACTGGGGTTCATATTAAGCCTCATATCTGCCTTTTTAAATTTAAAACCTACACCGCTCCACAACCCTACTGAGTAATTACCATTGGTATTGACGGGTTGTATTGTCGTCTTCCCTGTTGTAGTATTAACTATTCGGGTATTTGTTATAGCATTCTGCGTTGTGGTAAGATTAAGTGAAAAAAATGTCCACCTGTCTTTAATAAAGTTATAACTGTTATTCATGAAATTGACCCTGTGCAGAAAAGACGGCTTCAAATCGGGGTTTCCAAGGTACTGATTAAAATAGTCATCATTATTACGTAAAGGTTGTAACTGGTTTATAGTGGGCTGTGTTGTACTACCGGAATAATCGATCCGGAAATGCTTATTGCTCTTATATTCACAATCCAAATGCGCTGAAGGGTAATAATTCACATAGTTGCGGATATAGTCTTTCCCGTAAGTAATATCCGTGAGATCGAAATGGGTAACTCCAATACCCGACCCGACGCTAATGCGCATCTTTTTCTTATTATAGCTCAATCTTGCCGAAGGCTGTACTGTTAGTATCGATTGTTTAAAATCATTTGTAAGCGAATCCACAATATCATCATATTTATTTGTAGCAGTAGAGTACGCATACACTTGTTGGTTGTTCTTACCATTATTTACAGACACTTCATTGGCAATCTCCAATGTATATTTTTTAGACAAAGGTTCCGTATAGCTCAGCTTAGCCGTTATTGTCTGCGAACCTTTGCTCCCCTTTTTGTTCTGATCTGTAACTAAAGAAACTACTGATCCCTCCGAATAAGTCTCGTTCAAAGACGAAAGAAAGGTATTGGCATCGGAATGGATCAGCCCCCATGAAGAAGAGAGGGAAAGTGTCCGCCTGTCCTTTCTAAACCTATGCCTGAAGATCAGGCTGCCAGACACGGCCGTCTTCTCCGAACTAAGTTTTGTCTGCACATTGGATGTGTTTTTCATAGTGCCCCATTCGCCTTTGGTATCAGAAGCCTTTACTTCCTCGCTTAGGGTATTATAGTAATTCACACGGTTCGTAATCTTAAAAGAATTGTTCGAGTCGATCTTAACTTCATATTTCAGTGTTGACTTGATATTATACCGTTCCACATCAGAACGAGTAATACCATTATAATTTAAAACAGAGTCGCCCAATACCGTTTTCACAAAAGAATTCTGCGTATTCGTATACACCTGATCGTTATACTTCGGGGAAAAATTCAAAGTATGTTTATCATTCCATTTATTAGTGTATTGTACACCGGCATTAATATTCCGCATAAATCCGTTATCCGTATCTACATTCGGTTCATCATCTGTATTCCCGCTAAAAGAAGCAAAAAGCATTCCGCTGCTTTCATCCATATCTATACTCCAGTTATCGCTGTTCCCCCCGCCATATTTGTCATTATCCTGCCAGCTAAGGCCATTCTGCCCGGTATTGCCATTCAGGAAATATCCTGATATTTTTCGATTGCCTTTAAACGAACTCAGCATCAGGTTATTATTATAACGGTCTTCCCTATTATTCAACAGCCCCCCAGCAAGATCAATTTTTCCAAAATACCCCTTCTTCCTGTCATCCTTCAATTTCAGGTTGATCGCTTTGTCCGTTTTCCCGTCATCCACACCTGTAAATGTAGCCTGGTCGCTCTTTTTATCAAATACTTGTACTTCTTTTACTGCATCAGCCCTTATATTCTTTACCGCCATCCCAGGATCATCGCCGAAAAATTCTTCCCCATCCACCAGTACTGTCGATACCGTTTCGCCCATTGCAGTAATGGTACCACTCTTATCCACTGTAATACCCGGTAGTTTCTTCAACAATTCTTCCACATTAGCATTAGCGCTGGTCTTAAAACTATCCGCTATAAAAACCGTTGTATCCCCTTTTATTTTCATAGCCGCACCACTCCTCACAATCACTTCCTGCAACAATTTACTTTTATTGGTAAGCGCTATTTTATCCAGCCGGGTATCCCCATTGCCGATATCAAGTTTATCCTGGTAGTCTGCAAAATAAGGATGTGTTACCAAGAGGATGTACCTCCCAGGCCCAATACCGTGAAGATTAAAACTTCCATCATTGCCTGTTCTGGTAAATTTATACAATACAGTATCAGGCAAACTCAACAGCGCCACCACAGCATTGCCGATATTTTTTTTAGCAGCAGTATCAGCAATATTTCCCGAAATATTTTGTGCAGCAGATATGGTTGTAATAAAGAGCAGCGGCAAGGCTATCAAAGCCGAGGACAATTTGGTAGACATTTTCAGAAATTGATATATTCATAAATATATTATAAATCTTACTGAAATACCCACACACAAAAATAAATTTATGTTAAAGCCACAACCCTCCCACCTGTACATAATATAAACAGGCTTAATCTTTAACGCCGCTGGGTAGCATCAGCCACCTCTCTTTCCTCAGCATTCGTTTCCGGCTGTACGCTTATAGTCCTCGCTACGCTGCGGGCTATCCGCTTCCATCCGGGCTATGCCGTACATACCACCGCTACCAAGCATCTTTTTCCAGCAACACAGCCGCTTGCAGAACCGTTTCTTCTTTCATGCAAAAGCAAGTGCGTATTTTATCTGTACATAAAAAGGTATATATTACGCCTCAAATACAGCACTATGGAAAAATATACATGGCATAAAAAACACATGGACTCGTTAGGGCTTGGAGATCGTATCGCTGATTCCGTGGCCAATGGTATGGGTTCATGGAAATTTATTATATGGCAAACGGTTATTGTCGCACTTTGGATGTCCCTGAACATTATTGCTTTCCTACAACACTGGGACCCCTATCCCTTTATTCTCCTAAACCTCATCTTTTCCACTCAGGCAGCCTATGCGGCTCCCATAATCATGATGTCGCAAAACAGGCAGAACCTAAGAGACAGGGAACAAGCTCTCCACGATTACGAAACCAACCTCGAAGCCAAAAGAGAAATCGAAGAACTGCAGATGAAACTAAACAGGCTGGAACTGGAAAAACTGGATAAAATACTTGCCATACTCGAACAACAGTTCCCTCACAGAAATTAAGTTCGAAAAAACAAGAAAGCCCGGCAACACCGGGCCTGCATTATAAAGAAGAATATAGTCATTATTACCCCCTGACCTAAGATGCCAGCAATTGTTCATCTATCACTTTTTTCAAAACGTGTTTGGGATATGCTCCGGGCTCAAGCATCGGTTCTCCTTTAGCATCAATGAAAAGAAGTGTTGGGATGCTTTGTATCCCAAAAACCATTGATAGCTCCTGCTCTTTCTCCGTATCCACTTTGTAAATAACTATTTTACCTTCGTACTCCTTGGCAAGTTCTTCCAAAATGGGGGCCACCATTTTGCAAGGGCCGCACCAATCCGCATAAAAATCAACTATTGCAGGCAATTGGCCCTGGTATTTCCACTCCTTCTCCGTTTCATAATTAAATATCTTCTCTTTAAATCCTGCTGTAGTAAGCTGTAGAGTAGCCATAATAATATTTTTTATCAAAATTAAAGCGGCATCTGAAAACCCTAAGTAACTTTTGTTACGTTGCCATGCACAAAGTATTAGTGCGTTCCACGCAAACTTGCCTTTACATCACATCCCAGGTATTGTTTGCAAATTTCATGCATAGCTTCATTAGCTGAATTGAACGCCCATATAATCGAGCCCCCCTTCGACCCGGCCGAAAGGTCGCCAATAAGAAACATTCCCGGGATATTGGTCTCATACCCTTTCTTAAGCAAAGGAGACGGCCCGTGAAATTCAATGCCAATCTTTTTAAGAAAATTTGCCGGACTGGTTCCGCCAAGCGCATAAATGATAATATCAAAAGCTATAGCGCCATATTCCTCTTCAACAAAATTGACAAGTGGCCTGCCATCTGCCTCTCCTAATGAATTAATGTTTGAATTCAGCATAAGTGTTACCTTTTTGGTTTCGCTCAGCCTGTATAAACTCTCCTTATTGATCTCATTCATCCTGTTAAATTCACCCCTTCGGTAACTGAGAAAAACTTCGTTATTATCTGCCTCATTCGACAGAAACTGGCAATACTCCGAAGCAGAATCCCCACCACCCACAACCAGCACTTTCGAATTCTTTATCTCCGCACTTGTTATATCAAACATAACCTTTTGCTTTATCGCCCCGGGAACAGGATAATCAGGCGCCATAGGCTTGCCTAGTATACCAACTGCTATTACCACAATCTGCGAATGGTATGTATTTTTATCCGTAGCTACCTGGAAAGAACCATCAGGGTTCTTTTCTATCAGGTAAACAACCTCGTTATAATTTACACGCAATTTATGATCCTCAATAGCTTTATCAAGGTAAGTGATAGTTTCATTCTTGGAAGAATCCGCCAGGCACATAACGCCTTTACAAACAGGGACAATCCCCTTATAGTTAGCCGTTACCAGCTTTTTGTCCGGATAAAATTTTTTAATTGTAAATGAATGCTCGGCAGCCTTTTCAAGAATCAATACCTTCTCCGGCTCTACTCCGAAATGAACAGCTTCTACACCCATACTTATCCCGGCAGGCCCGGCCCCAATAATCAGCAATTTGTACATACACGCATTTTTTCAACGATATCCTGCAAAAATACTGCCTTATTCATAAAACGACATATTGGCATACCGGTGCATATTGCAAAAGTTATTATAATAATCAAATACCGATTTATGATCCGCCCGTATAAACATTTTCCGTAATTTTAAGAACCTATAACAGTAACAGAATTACTTTTCCTATGTTCAGAGATCATAATTTTCATACCATTAAATTCAGGGACAATTACGAAAAAGTTGCGGCAAGTGTTATATTGACAAATAACTGGGTAACCAATCAATTCAGAGAAAGGTTCAGAGAATTAGACCTTACTATCCAGCAATTCATAATACTGAGAATATTGTCGGCAAGTGAAACGCCTCTTTCTACAATGGAAATAAGAGACCGCATGTTGGCGAAAATGAGTGATAGCAGCAGGATTGTGGATAAGCTTATCGAAAAAGGCTTTGTGAAGAAGATAATTAATAAAAATGATAAAAGATTCGTAGATATAACGCTTACAAATAATGGGAAAGAATTAATGTACAAAGTAAATTCACAGGAAGATACAGTTCTCTCAACCCTGAAACACTTATCGGCAGAGGAAACAGAAACGCTCATCAGGTTACTCGAAAAGATCCGGAGTTAATGGCTTCCCGGATAATGTGTTATTTGATTCCAATGTTTTTCAACTTTCCTTTACTAAGGGTATCCCTACCTCAATCCTGGTACCCTGTCCTCTTTCGGATTCAATTGAAAATCTTCCGTTTAACCCATATACCCTTTCTTTCATACCCAATATCCCATGATGCAAATTTGTATCCACCCTATCAACATCAAACCCAATACCATCATCTCTGATTACCAACTTAAAGTACTCACCGTCTTTACCCAATTCAATGACAACACTGCTCGCTTCGGAATACCTCAAAATATTTGTCAAGCACTCCTGATATATCCTGAAAATGGCTACTTGTACATTATAGTCTTTCTTGGAAAATACTTTCCTCCCGTTTAAGCCATCCTTTATCTCAACTTTTATATTCGAGTTAGCCGTATATGATCTTGAGTGCCATTTAATCGTTTCCAAAATCCCCAGGTCCTGTAGCATATGCGGATGAATTGTATTGTACATGCTTCTGCTCGTCATTACTATTTCATTTGTAATCTTCAACAGATCGGAGCACTTATCCTCCAACACTTCCTTATCATAATCCAGGTGTGCAGCTATCCAGGATATAGCCATTTTGAGAGCGGTAATATTTTGTCCAAGTTGATCATGTATTTCTTTGGCAATATGTTTTCTTTCGGCTTCCCGTACATCCTGCAAATAGTTGGTCAGCGATCTCAGCTCCAAATTCAATTTTGCCAGCTCACTCTCTTTCAGTTTCTGGTCGCTAACTGTATGTTCCAATTCATCTTGTATCCGTTTATGGTCGGTCATATCTACTACTGTCATTAGAATACAATCAGTATTCCTGAACCGCATGACTGCCGCCGAATAGATAGCGAAAATAAATTCACCTCCCTTTTTTCTGAATTTGACCGGCTGTGTGGCCCTTGCAATATTGTGTTCCGATAATTTCCGTACCATTTCCTTTCTGTCATCCAGGTTGCACCAGATGTTCAGTTCAACAGAAGTATGTCCAACGAGTTCATCATAATCAAAACCTGATAAATTACAGAATGCAGGGTTCACGTCAATGTATTTTCCATCGTCAATATTGGTAATTGCAATCGCATTGGAAGATGTTTCAAAGACCTTTGCATATTTTCCCTCACTATCCTTCAATGCATCAGAGGCCAGTTTCACGTCATTTATATTCCGGAAATTTATTAATAAACCCTTGACAAACGGATCGGCCAGCAAATTTGTAAATGTACTTTCGATCCAAAGCCATTCACCATTTTTATGTGCAAAACGGTATTGTATGGTCGGAACATACGTAGTATCCTCAAATGTCCGGGTTATCTCAGCCAAAACCATCGGCAAATCATCAGGATGAGTAGATTTATCGGGGCTGATGCACGAAAAATCAAGTTCATCTTCATATCCAAACATCTTCTTTGTAGACGGGCTTATATATG
>CAZKPH010000103.1:0-7802 GCA_964554605.1 uncultured Ferruginibacter sp. | reverse complement strand
TTCTAATACGGCTAAAATCTTCAATAAAGTTCGATAATTTCAACCAGTAGGGTACCAATTTTTTTAAAAGCCTTGTATTACAACACATACAGGGCTTTTTCTTTTCTACAAGTAACATTTGTATAACGACACCAGACCGGAATTTTCTAAAACATATGATATGCATTCCTGAAAAACACTGGATATTCAGGACAAATGAAAATCAAATGATGTCGTTTTTTCTTTAATCATAATGTGTGAAGAACAAGAAAACAAATGAATGCTTATTGAATTTTTAAATGGGGGGGGGTATTTGCCGAAATACATGAAACAGGCCTACAGCGTTGTGTTTGGAAAATGTCAGCAACCACTCTGAACTATTTTATGAACAAACTATAAGAAATCCAGAAACTCACTAATAAGGAGCCATACTGTAAACTTTGAAAAGAGAATGTAAAATTCCGACTGTTAAATATTTATTATATAGTTAAATACCTGATTCACTAAAAGTTATTTCATTTAATTCAATTAAAGCCCTACAATCAAAACAAATTAAAGTTATAACATTGATAATCAATAATTAAGATTCAATAATCACGAAAATTAGGATTATATTTACTATGGTTAGTATGTTTTTCGTTGGTACTGCAAATCGATTGCATGTCAAATATGAATTGAATAATCAGGAAATGAGTATAATAGTAATGACTTAAAATATTTTGGTATTTCGGGTTCAATTTAATTCTCACCAAAAACCTATATATGAAAAGATTACTACTGGCTCTTTACTCTTTACTTACGTTTATTACTATTCTTAACGCACAAAATGTAGGTATTGGAACAATCTCTCCCAATCCCAGCGCACAGCTTGACGTTAGTTCCAAAAACAAAGGATTTCTGCCACCAAGAATGACTCAATTGCAACGCAATAATATTCCCTCACCGTCACAGGGATTAATTATTTATTGTACTGATTGCGGAACATATGGTGAACTTCAGTTTTTTAATGGTAGTTTTTGGACAAACATGATTGGTGGTACAGCAACTCCTGCACCCAATCCACCCGCAATAGGAGATACTTATTGTGGTGGAAAAGTAGCTTATATTTTGCTGCCGGGGGACCCTGGCTATGTTGAAGGGGAAATACATGGGATAATTGCTGCCAGCGAAGATCAAAACACACTTATCCGATGGTCAAATGGGAATTATATAACTACAGGTGCAACTGCTACAACATTAGGTTCCGGAAATGCAAATACTAATACTATTATTTCCGTACAGGGTAATGGAATTTACGCAGCTAAAATATGTGCTGACCTGGAGCAAAACGGATATAGTGATTGGGTGTTGCCAAGTATTGACGAATTAAACAAACTATATCTCAATTATTCATTAATCGGTGGCTTTCCAACCAATATTACAGGTTATTGGAGTTCCAGCGAGTATGACGGTTCTACAGCCTGGTATTTTACATTCGGAACTGGTGGAGGTGGAAAATTCACTGGAGATAAAGCATTTCAAGGGTATATTAGAGCTGTGAGGTATTTTTAATTTGGGTATTACTTTATAAATGTAATAGATTGCTGTGTACCATTTCATTTAAAAAAATAGGGGGTACTTCCAGAACTGACTAAATTCCGCCTATCGCCAGGTTTTTATTGTCATAAATCCGATCATCAATAACTATTTATGAATTTACTATAATAGTTTTACGCTTTGTATAAAAAAATTTAACATTAATACAAAATCTTCAAAATCCGATGAAACTGACCACCTCAATCCGGTTCAATTTGACCACCTGATTAGAAGATAAAAGTTTATGCGAAACCGTAAGCTTGCTAAAACAAACTTACTACAAATGACTAACAACCCAATAAGCATGAGTAAAATAAGACAGATTTTTATTCATTCAGAAATTTACGAAAGCATTCCACGCTTGGTTTATACGCAGACCTACAATTGAATCTGCTATTTTTTGTTATCTGGCTCTCAATATATAGAGAAGTCAAGAAACTATTTTATTGATTGCTTAATTTTTTAACTGTTGCCTTTAAATCTTCAATCTGATGCTGCTGTTCTTTAACGGCTTCTATTAAAAGCGGTACAAGTTTTGCGTAATCAACTCCTTTGTAGCCATCTAATTCATTCACTGCTTCGGGCACTACTTTTTCTACATTTTGTGCCAATAAACCAATTTGTCTTTTTGCCGGAAAATTATTTTTTGGAAATTCAGTAATCTTCATATCATACTCTACGCCGTTTATTTGCATTAATTTTTGTACTGGAGATTGAATAGCAGTAATATTTTGTTTATAGCGTTCGTCGCTGGCATAAGTAGTACCATTTGCCCAAATGCTTCCGTTTACATATAAGGCATAAGCCCCGTTAATCTGAAAACGTCCGGCCTGTGTAAAATTTCCGGCATTATCCTGTGTACCAAAAGAAACTATGGATCCGGGATTATCGCAATGCAGCCGTAGCTCATTACCATATACGCCAATTCCCACCTCGCCGTTAGCGCCGGGATATAGTAATATTTTTTCGCCAAGAACTGCCGGAAAAGAAACAGGCCGTGCAGGCGCATTATTATTGCCTACCCCAATATTTCCATTACGCAATATCGTTAGGGCATTGCTACGATAACTGAAGCCATTGCCTATTTGAAATATCCTGTCTGTAGCTGCAGATGAGCCAAGCCCGGGATTATCGGAAGTATCATTATTCATCCCTATTGATAAACAATAAACTGACTTCGCTATTGTATTGTACCCTATTGCAGTAGAATAACTGTTGGATGCAATAGAATTAGATCCCATTGCTGTAGAAGCATAGCCGGAGGCTGTAGTGTAACTACCCATTGCTGTAGAAGCATAGACGGAGGCTGTAGTGTAATTACCCATTGCTGTAGAAGCATAGCCGGAGGCAGTGGAATAATTACCTATTGATGTGGAATACAGGCCGGAAGCACTAGTGTTATAACCCATTGATGTGGAATAATCGCCGATAGCTTTTGTGCCACCACCCATTGCTGTGGAACTACCACCGAATGCGGTAGAATTACCGATTGCAGTAGAATAATTGCCAGAAGCGGTAGACTTTCCTAATGCGACTGAATAATCACCAGAAGCAATAGCCATTCCCAATGCGACTGAATAATCTTTGGAGGCAGTGGACTTACCTATTGCAACAGAATAATCACCGGAGGCGGCGGACTTACCTATTGCAACAGAATAATCACCGGAGGCGGTGGAAAAAGATCCCATTGAAGTAGAAGAATTACCCTTAGCCTGAGTATTATTCCCTGATGCAAAGGAATAATCACCAATACTGTCTCTATCCCAATCGTTTCCACTAATCGAACCCACTCTAAATGCTGCTTTGTCGGGATACCACATTAAACGGATACCGGCTCCGCTTACAGGAGGGTTTGCCGGAGTGACGGGTAATGATGTAGCCCCCGATGAAAATAAAACGTCTTTATCTACATGTAGCCTTGCAAGTGGGCTGATAGTACCGATGCCTACATTTTGTGAAAAGGACGCCAGGCCTACTGCTAAGGATAATAATGTCAGTAAAGGTATATGTATTCTTTTCATAAAACATGTTTTCATTAATGGAAAAAATATTATTTAAAAATTGATAAATGTACGCATTCCTATTTTATTCTTAACTGTTTTAGAATCATTTGTTTCCATTCTTCAGGTGTCAGATGATTCAACCCTTTGTGGGATCTTCTTTCGTTGTATTACTTTATAAATATAGTAGATCGCTGTAGACCATTTCATTTAAAAAAAATAAGGGGTACTTCCAGAACCGACCAAATTCCGCCTATCACCAGATTTTTATTGTCATATAATTCGATCATCAATAACTATTTATGAATTTACCATAATAGTTTTACGTTTTGTATAAAAAATTTTAACATTAATACAAAATCAAATATTTTGATTTTTAAACGGTATCTAGTATTTTTACTACACACAGTAGCTAATGTTCTACTGTTTCAAAGGATAAGGTGGGGGCTGGATTTTAATCCAACCCCTTTTTTTTGCATCGCTGTCTTCCATACAATTTTTTGAAATTTCACTTAATTTATTAACTTTGTTTAATTATTATAATGGTGTTAATTTATTGAACAATGGTAAATAAAAAAGATATACAAAACCAGAGAATGAGGCAGTATTTTATCGATGCCACGAAAGAAATACTTAAGAGTGAGGGAATGAGAGCGGTCAATGTTAGAAATATTGCTGAGAGAGCCGGCTATTCCTATGCTACGCTTTACAATTATTTTGATGACCTGAAAGATCTTGTATTTTACTGCGTGAAAGATTTTCAAACTGAAATCGAACAATTTGTTGCGGAACTGGCAAATAAAAACGTTAAAGGAAAAGCAAAACTGAAAGAGTTATCGTTGGCCTTTACTAACTATTTTGTGCAATACCCGGGAATATTCGAATTATTTTTCATTGAAAGAACCCGTGAGATTTCGAATGCACAGTCTTCAGAAGTTATCGTGAACTTTTTTGATAAACTGTGTAAAAACGAATGGCAGTATTGTATAGACAATGCTGAACTTACAGAAACAATGGCGGTGCATACACAAAAAAGTTTGTACAACACAATCCTGGGGTCTCTCCTGTTATATTTGCACAGGCAATATCCTTCATCACACAAATCTTTTGTAAAGATGCATACTTCCCAGGTAGAATCCATCCTGGGCCTTTAATATGAATTTGTATTTCTGTTTACCAAATAGCTGTCAGTTCTAAGGTTTCTTTTTAAAAAGATTGTTCAGAAGTCCTTTGGCTGATTCTTTAATATTGGGCTTGGCCTGCCCGGCAGAATCATTCGCTTGCGTTTTATTGCCTGATAGCTGTTTCATTAGCTCGTCTTTTGCAACTCCTAAAGCTTGTTTCTTCAATGAACTGACCGTATCTTTTACAGCACTTACCACTGCTTTCTTTGCACTATCGGCTTTTGCCTTCACAAATTCGGTTGTTTGCTGCTTCAGTTGCTCCGTCAGATTTGCGGCACCTTGTTTTATATCCGTTTTTACGACCGGACTGTTCATAAAACCACCCAATTTAAGATTCAGGTTTACTGTTTCCCCTACCTTAACAGGCACCCCTTTAGCATTTACCTGGGAGACAAGGTTATTCACCAATTGATTCCCTTTTTCCCCCATTAAAGCCCTGGGCAATTTCATATTCACAAGAAAATCCAGTGACTGATCGAAGCCTTGCAATCCGCCAATTTCCATATCAATGCCTCCAGTTTTTACGGCAAAAGGTTTCACAAGCAATTTGCCGTTGGAAAATTCAAAATAGTTCTTCACATCTTTGAGAGACACTTGTTCCATTGATTTTACATTGAGTGTAGCTGCCATCTTATCCAAAGGGGCAAATTTGCTTAAAAAACCATCCAGTAATAGCAGATCCCCATTTCCCGTAAGGGTATTCATATCCGGCATCATATTTTCACCAATTTTTCCCTTTACAGATAACTGAGAAGTAAGTTTACCGGCAATAAATTTGCCGATAGGCATTAGTTTCTGTACCGTGTTGAATGCATAGAATGTTTTCTGTACATCTACTTTCTCTACTTTATAATCAAGTGAAATTTCCGGCCTTGTCTTGCTCTGTAAAGTAGAATAGCTCCCGTTCACAGTTATGTTTCCATCGAGTGCATTCCCTTTTATATCTTTCAGGAATACGGTCTCATTGCTTAGTTGCAAAGCTCCTGAAAGATTTTGTATATCCAGTTTATCATAATGTACAAGGCTTACTTTTGTGGCAAGAGATACATCAAGACCTGCAGGCACAATAAAAGGTGCGGATGCCGGCCCGGCAGTTGCCGTATCAGGAGAAGTTCCCATCCAGTCATTTAGATTAACTTTATCAGCTGCCAATATAAAAGAAGCATTTAACGGGCGTTTTTGTAAAACATAGTTCAACAAATTATTGATCTGTCCGGAAGCCGTAAACCCTGTATTAAGATATTTTCCTTCAAGTAACGGTATATCAATTTTGGAAGAAGTAAAAACTGTTTTTAATGTATTGACAGCAACTCCTGTAGGGTAATCTTTAGATGCATAGTTAAAATTAGTAAGCAGTACTGTACCTCCTGCACTGAATTTGTCGTATTGTTTTTTCTCTATGTCAGAAACATTGCCCTTGAGATTTATATCAGCATCCAACAGGCCTGTGAGTTTTGTACCGGCATCCAGTTTGACAAACTGAACAAGTTTTGACAGGTCTAACTTTCCTTTAGCTGCCGCATCAATAAACATATCTGAAATTGGTTTTTTTAAAAGCAACCTAAAATCAAAGGGGTCATTATCAAATGCAATATGTCCTTTGGAAAGATTCACTACCGTATTATCCGTTTGCCCATCAGCATTATCAACCTGAACACTAAGGTTGATATCTTTTACGGGCCTGGGAAGATCGGGGTATTGGAAAAAACCGTCTTTAATCTCAATACTGGCATGATAGGATGGAATGTGGGTATCATTGTATACACCTCGCACGTAGCCGTTCAACTGAGCTGTGCCGGATGTGCGTACCTTATCAAAATCCTTTTTATACACTGCCGGCACCAGTGATAAAATGCTTTTAAAACCGGCAGCATCTGCTTTGAACTGGATGTCCATATCATAGCCCTTTTCAGCTAAATCTTTAATTATTGCCTTTGACCCTAAATGCAGCCCGTTAAGAAGAATTTTATCTGTAGAGTAGGAATAGATATGTTGTTTGTTATCTACCTGAATATCCGCATCCAGACCGGCCTTTACTTTGTATAGAAAAGGTATATTATTGTAACAATAAGTTAATTCTTCAGCCGATGTTGTGGTCTTGAGGGTAAAAACATCTGCCGAAAAGTCGCCGCTGCCGGAATGATTAAGGTCAGTTATTTCAGCAGACATGCCACTCTGCTTATCCTCATAACTGATATAGGCATGCCGGATTTCATAGCGATTTAGCTTCATGGAAAAGGAAGATGCGGCTGTATCTTTTTTTGCAATAGAAGTATCCGGTTTCATGATATCCCAATTTGCTTTACCCTCCTTACTGATTATTGCATGTACCCGAGGAGATTCAGCCGTTACGGAATATATGGAAATTTTATCCCCGGAAACAACACTCATAATATTTAAAGCAGCATCTAACCGTTGAACCGATGCGAGGGTATCTTCAGAAAATTCTCCGATACCAACTACCTGTAGTTCATCCAGGGCTACAGCCAGTTTGGGAAAATGCCTGAAGAAAGACACATCGACTTTCTTAAAGTCCACCTTGGCATTAATATTCTTATTAATCTGCTCTTTAGCTATAGCTATTATCTTATCTTTTAGGAAAAATGGAGCTGCAAAAGCAACAGCAATCAACAGGATAAAAACAATCCCGATAATTTTAAGCGCCTTTTTCATGGTAGATGTTTTTATGAAGCGAAAGAGAATAATTTGTTTCAAAAAGCAAGACGTTTGCCACTAATCAAACGTTGCAACCCTTGAGGAAATATTTGCCTTCTTTACTACCCTAACCCTATTTCCTGATGCATATCGGGTATTTCTACATCCGTAAACCCTTTTTTAAGCAATCGTTGCTGAAAAGCCAATTGCACATCATATTCGCCATGTACCAGGAATAGCTTAGCAACCTGTTTCGTTTCCTGACAGGCCAGGAATTGGCAAAGATCTTCATAATCGCCATGTGCACTCATACTCCTGATACTGCCAATTTCAGCATTCACTTCATGATCTATTCCATAAATCGTTACATCTTTAGCACCAGCCATAAGCCTGCCTCCTAAAGATGTTG
>CAZKPH010000102.1:0-7907 GCA_964554605.1 uncultured Ferruginibacter sp. | reverse complement strand
TAATCTACGCCATCTACCTTAAACCCGTTATTACGCAAGTAACACCAGAGTATCGTCACCATACCCAGTTCATGAGCCAGTTGAAAAGCTTCTCCAATCTCTTTAATCTGCCTGGTACTTTCCGCAGATCCAAAGTAGATAGTGGCGCCTACTGCTACAGCGCCCATATCCCAGGCACTCTTTACAGTGCCAAATAGCGTTTGATCGTAACGGTTAGGAAGGCTCAGGAATTCATTATGGTTGATCTTTACAACAAAGGGGATACGGTGGGCATATTTTCTGCTTACCAGCCCCAGTACACCGTAAGTAGAAGCCACCGCGTTGCAGCCGCCTTCGATGGCCAGCTTAACAATATTTTCAGGGTCGAAGTAAGCGGGGTTAGGGGCAAAGGCAGAACCGCCGCTATGTTCAATACCCTGGTCTACCGGCAGTATACTGCAATAGCCGGTATTGCCAAGCCTGCCGTGCCCCAGCAATTGCTGCATGCTCACCAGCACACGGTTGTTACGGTTACTGTTAATCAGTTGTTCTTCTACATAATGAGGAGAGGGAGAGTGAAGCCCCGATTTGTCGATGGTCGTGCATTTGTGATCCAGCAGGTACCCGGCTTTATCGCCCAAAAGATTTATAATTTGGTTAATTGCCATAAAATATAGATTTAGATACTAAAGTTACTAATAAATGTAGAAAGTAACAATGAAGATATTGAAGATATGTGTAGAATAGGTTTAAAAATAGGGGCTGTCAGCAACAGTGCATCTCCAGGCCACAGTTCCGGCTGTACACTACTGCTCCGCCACAAAGCCCGCCACGGTGCCTTCAGCGGGGCATCGTTGCCATCCGGCAGCCCGTCGGTAGCGAATCGAAAAACAGGAACTCCGACCTGTCTAATTCCAAAGGAAATAATGTCATGCAATATTTTGACCTTTTAAGGCACTTACAAGGGAACACACATACGAGTAAAGAAAAGCGGATACAAAGAAGCAACACTTATAGATGGAAAGGAGTTCTGAAACTAAAAACAAAATAGTACCTTTAAAATAAAAAAGGCTATCTAAGAAATAGTTTACTTTGTTTGATCAGATAAATGCTTCAGGAAACTAATATACTAATTGATTTAATATTTATTCTATTACATTTTTTATTGTTTATGTTTAATTATAATATAACAAATAAAAAATTGTACCAACCGGCTGTTTTATTCTCGCTCATTTGGTTATTTATTCTCCTCTTACATCTTTTTTTTAGATTTACAATATTAGATGAGCTTTCTCCTTTAAATGTAGAAACATATTTAATTTTTTTTACAGGTGCTGTTTGTTTCAGTGTAGGGTCATTTATTGTTATTTTATATAATCACGTTCATAATAATGAAACTGAGAGTAAATTGAACATTCAAACTTCTGAAATAAAAATTAGCCTGTTATTAAGAATTTTATTTATAATTATAATTGTTGTAGGTCTTCCTTTTTATATCGAGGCTGCCATTAATTTGTTTATTGCATCTGAATCAGAAAATTTCTTTCAGGGAGTTAGATATGAAATGAGTTATGGGGATATGGATCTTGGCCCATTAAAATATCTTTTGTCTTTTTCGTTTGTAGTATTTGCAGTTAGTTTATATGCATATATACGTGAGAAAAACACTGTTAATTTAATAATATTTATTATCGCACTATTAGTTGCAATTACGTATGCCATTTTTGCAACAGGTAGATCTTTAATATTTATTATACTGACTCTTTATATAGGGATTAGTTTTTTATATAGCAAGGGTTCTTCAATAAAAAAATATGCATGGCTGGTAATATTATTTTTCCCTTTGTTTATGATATATGGAATATTTTATGGCAAAGGAGGTGATACTGAAAGCTCCTTTAAAGAAAATCTGCGTGGTACGACAGAGGGGGTCGCAATTTATCTAGCTACTCCATTAAACGCTTTCGATGTGGAATTAAAAAAAAATCATGAAATTAATTATACGGGAGATAATACACTTAGGTTTTTCATAAAGGTTGGTCAACAGTTTGATATATTGTCAAATAGAAAAATAAAGGAACTTGCACAGGAATTTATATTTGTTCCGTATGCAACCAATGTGTATACTTATTATAGTCCTTATATTAATGATTTTGGTTTATTATATGCATTAATAATGTTGGTTTTTTATGGGGCTTTGCATACGTGGTTGTGTAATAGGGCAATAATAAGAAGAACCTTAAGGTATTCAATATATTATTCTTTTTTGCTGTACCCGCTTGTAATAACTTTCTTTACCGATCAGTACTTATCACTACTATCTTCATGGATACAAACAGTAATTTTTATCGAGTTAGTACTTTTCCTAAATAAGTTCTTTGTAAAAATTAATTAATTTAATTTCATAACAATGAATTATTTCTTTGTACAAGGTATGGATATATAATAAAAAATAATTTTTTAAAAAATACAGATTGTCTAAATGCTTTTTAACTCGATCAATTTTGCGATATTTTTACCGATAATATTTGTACTTTATTGGTTCGCAACCAATAAAAGCCTAAAGCTTCAGAATATTTTACTACTTGTTTCAAGCTATTTTTTTTATGCTTGTTGGGATTGGAGATTTCTGTTTCTCCTTATTTTTTCTACGTTGTTGGATTATTTTACCGGTTTAAAAATGTCGGAAACAAAAAATAAGAAGATTAAATTTTTTTGGTTTTGGCTTAGTATAACAGTAAATATCGGATTCCTTGGTGTTTTCAAATACTATAATTTTTTTGCAACTTCTTTTGCAAAAGCGGTGTCGCATCTGGGGGTACATGTTAATTTGTCCTTGTTGAATGTAATTTTACCTGTAGGTATCTCGTTTTATACATTTCATGGATTATCCTATGTAATTGATATTTACAAAGGAAAAATTAAAGCTGAAAAGAGTTTTATTGATTATGCTGTTTTTGTATGCTTCTTCCCTCTTTTGGTAGCCGGTCCAATAGAGAGAGCGACTCACTTATTACCTCAAATAAAGAAAAAGAGAGTGTTTACTTATTCAATGGCTGTTGATGGGCTAAGACAAATCCTTTGGGGGCTATTTAAGAAAATAGTAATAGCAGATCAATGTGCTATATACGCCAATATGATATTTAATAATGCTGCCCACTTTTCAGGAAGTACACTTGTAGTGGGAGCGATATTTTTTGCTTTTCAAATTTATGGAGATTTCTCTGGCTATTCTGATATTGCTATAGGAACTGCGAAACTCTTGGGGATTGAGTTATTAAGGAATTTCGCCTTTCCATATTTTTCAAGAGATATTGCAGAATTTTGGAGACGCTGGCATATCTCACTTTCTTCCTGGTTTAGAGATTACCTGTATATACCATTAGGTGGGAGCAAGGGCGGAATGTGGATGAAAATTCGAAATACGTTAATTATTTTTTTAGTAAGTGGTTTTTGGCATGGAGCTAACTGGACTTTTATTATCTGGGGTTTGTTAAATGCATTGTATATTATGCCGTCAATTATATTAAATACTCATAGAAATAATTTGGATATTGTTGCAAAAGGAAGAATCTTTCCAACATTAAAAGAGCTAAGATCAATTATAATTACGTTCAGCCTTTCTGTTTTTGCATGGATATTTTTTAGGGCAGAAAACTTGAGTCATGCTCTTAGTTATATATCGAAAATATTTTCGTGTTCCCTTTTTACCTCCCCTCAAATACCAATTAATATATTGAGTGTATGTACGATAATATTAACTATCATTTTTATAATTATTGAATGGATGGGGAGAGAAAAGGAGCATGCATTGTCAACTTTTGGAATTAAATGGCCAAAATTTCTTCGGCTTATTTTTTATTATTTAATTGTACTTGCTATTATCTTGTTTTATGGGAGCGTTCAACAATTTATTTATTTTCAATTTTAGGTGATGAAGAAATTTTTAAGAAAATTGAGCCTTTTTATATTTGTACCAACTGTTATTTTTGGAGTAATAGAGATGCTTTTACCACCAACATTTTTCTCATTCCGGCATTGGGAGGGATTGAATTTTTATACAAAAATTCCAAAACGGTATGGCATGTATCCAAATATTTCCTCCTCAATTAATGCCGCAGGAGACTTATGTCACCACACCAGTCATGCAATAATAAAAAGAGAGTTTTGGAAAACTGATAAATTTGGATTTAGAAATAACGATTTTATTGAAGATCCAGATATAGTATTAATTGGTGACTCGTTTATTGCGGGTTGTGGTTTAAGTCAGGATGAAATTATTTCTGATAGATTACGGTATAAATTGAATGGGAATATGCGAATCTACAATATGGCCCCCGGTTCGTTTTCTGATTTTGATGAATATTTTAGTAAGGGGCTTATAAAAAAACCAAAAATCATTATATTTTCCCGAGTTGAAAGAATTGTACCAGAGCCGATCACAAAAATCTCAAAACTTCAAAGTAAAATTAGGGACTTGTTTGAAATCGGGAATGCAAACGTTTATATTGATGTGGCTTTAAAGCACTCGTCTATTGTATGGCTTAAAGCAAGGATTCATGGTTCGACCGGAAACGGAATACCGGGTATTGGAAATTCAGGAATGTTTTTTTTAAATGCAATAGATAATAAGAAGCATAATGAAGAGGATTTAGCAAATACGGCTGATATTATTAGCTCTTATAAAAGATATTGTGATTCGCTGGGGATCAAATTCCTTTTTTTACCTATGCCTAATAAGGAAACGGTATATTATGAAATAGTACCGTACAGTAAACAGCCTGATTATTTATTCAAGTTAGATTCTCTATTGCAAAATGCACATGTGCCAACAATCAATACACTTAAGATATACAATGAGTATAGAAAATCAAATAATACACTATTATATCGGCTCGATGACTCACATTGGACTCCCACTGCGATAGACTTGGTATCTGATGAAATTATAAAGAAATTGTAAATTGTCAAATAGAAGTGTGCCAAGAATAAAGTTCTCCTATATTCTGAAACAGTGTGTGCATATCCACCACTGTCCGGATCTTACGCCTGATTGAAGCGGATACCCCGGTGAAGGTTTGTGAGTAGGCATGTGCCGGAGTAGGAGCGGAAAGCAGGGCTGCTGCCGGGTATTGCACTTATGTTGGCGTACAAAAAAATACCCCTGCCTGGCAGGGGTTCTGAGTTATATGTGATGAGCAGCGGATTATTTGTGCTGCTCGATTTTTTTTACAAAATTGGCTTTGGGTTGTGCGCCTACCAGTTTGTCTACAACCTGCCCGCCTTTTACAAACAGGATAGCGGGTATGCTGGTAATACCATAGTTCATGGATACCTGCGGATTGTGGTCTACATTAAGTTTGCCGATATTTACTTTCCCGGCGTATTCTTTGGAAAGTTCTTCAATAACGGGGCCGATTGCACGGCAAGGGCCACACCATTCCGCCCAGAAATCGATCACGGTTAATTTGTCTGAATTCAAAACTTCTGCCTGAAAATTTGCATCTGTAAATTCTGCTGCCATAATTATTTTGCTTTTATTTGGTTTATAAAGATTGCGGGGTTAAAGGTTCAAATTTACAGCCAAAGTTTTATTTGTGATGATATGACATATTCACAATCTATTTGGCAGTGTTAATATTTTTTTTCGGGCATATTGGCACGGGCTATTGCGTCAGGCCGAAACTACTTTTACATCAATATCCGGGTTGTCTTGCAGGAAGTGTACCATTTCGTCGTTGAGAGTAAATTTGTTTTCATGGCTGAACAGGCTCAACCTGATATGGTTACGGATATCCGAAATACTGAATTTGAGTAATGTGCGGCCGGGGTATGCCTTTATATTCTTTTCCAGGAAATCGACCGTATTTTTGGTAAGCAACTGCGCTTCTATTTCGAGTGTTACCTGTTTTGTAAGCGAAGGCTTAACTGTTTCCAGCAGGTGTAGTTTGCTAAGGCGGAATTCGTATTGCCCGGTATTGTTGAAGCGTTGGCGGAATACGCCTTCTACGAGCAGTATCATTCCTTTGTCCATATAATTAGTATAGCGCACATAGTCTTCGCTCCATAGCATAAATTCTGTTTTGCCGCTGTAGTCTTCAATAGTGAGGATACCGAAGTTCTTTCCGTTTTTGGTTATACGGTGTTGTGCATCGATGACAAGCCCTGCAAGGCGGAAGGATCGCAGCGGGTTGGCTACAGTGCCTACTTCTTCTTTGAATTCGTTGAATTCGGAGATGGGGGTTATATTGTAATGCCTGATCTCGAAACTGAAATTATCTAGGGGATGGCCGCTGATGTACATACCGGTAACCTCCTTTTCATTGTCGAGTTGTTCTACCAGTGGCCAGGGTTCGCATAGAGGTAGTTTGGGTGGTGTTATCTCAGGCATTTGCAGGTCGCCAAATAGCGTGTTGGCAGCATGCGCATTTTGCGATTGGTAAACACTCCCGAATTTGATAATTTTTTCCAGTCCTGAAATATCACCAGGAGGCTGATAGAAATATTGTGCCCTGGTAAATTCTTTGAAGCAATCGAAAGCGCCGGAATAGGCGAGGCTTTCCAGGGAACGTTTATTCACGGATCGCTGGTTGACCCTTTTGATGAGGTCGAAAATGGATTTGTAAAGCCCTTGTTTATTGCGTTCTTCAATAATATTCTCGATTGCATTTTCGCCAACGCCTTTTAACCCGCTAAAACCGAAACGTATTTCTCCATTGCTGTTCACGGCAAATCCGTTCTGCGATTCGTTGATATCCGGACCGAGTACCCGTATCCCCATCCGTTTGCATTCCTCCATGAAGAAAGTGATCTTATCTATATTGCCTGCATGATTGAGAACGGCGGCCATGTATTCGCTTGGATAATGGGCTTTCAGGTAGGCTGTCTGGTAAGCTACAAATGCGTAGCAGGTACTATGCGATTTATTAAACGCATATTGGGCAAATGCTTCCCAGTCTGTCCATATTTTATTCAGTTTATCTTCAGGGTGGCCTTTGGCTGTGGCTCCTGAGATAAACTGTTGTTTCATTTTGTTCAGTACAGCTATTTGCTTTTTCCCCATGGCCTTTCGCAATACATCTGCATCTCCTTTACTGAATCCTGCAAGTTTTTGCGATAGTAGCATTACCTGTTCCTGGTACACGGTGATGCCGTATGTATCCCTGAGGTGTTCTTCCATTTCGGGGAGGTCGTACTCCACTTGTTTCCTGCCATGTTTTCTGTCTATATAGTCAGGTATATAAGCCATTGGCCCCGGACGATATAGTGCATTCATCGCAATAAGGTCGTCGAACTTATCCGGTTTCAGTTCCCGGAGGTGTTTTTGCATACCGGCGCTTTCGAATTGGAATGTAGCATTGGTATCGCCCCGCTGGTAGAGTTTGTACGTTTGTTCATCATCCAGCGGTATGTCGTCGATGTCTATATCCACATCATGGTTCTGCTTGATGAGTGTGAGTGCGGTTTTAAGGATACTCAGTGTTTTCAGCCCCAGGAAGTCCATTTTGATTACACCGGCTTCCTCAATAGTACTGCCTTCTATTTGCGTAAGCCACAGGTCACTTTCTTTGGATGTGGCTACGGGTATAAGTTCGGTGAGGTCTTTGGGGGCTATGATAATGCCTGCCGCATGGATACCGGTATTGCGGACGGACCCTTCCAGTATCTCCGCTTCGTGGAGTATGGTACTGTTCAGGCTGGAATCGTTATAGATATCACGAAGCCGTTTCACATTTTCCATTTCATCGGCTTGCAGTTGTTCTTTGTCTTCCAGCGATTTTTCGCCTTCTTTGGCTTCCTTTGTGGTCAGGGGGGCGTGAAGCAATCTTTTGAGGTTGATGCCGGGCCTTTCAGGGACGAGTTTGGAAAGTGCCCTGCTTTCCGGCAGTGGGAGGTCCATTACCCTGGCCACATCAGCAATACTGCTT
>CAZKPH010000101.1:0-7944 GCA_964554605.1 uncultured Ferruginibacter sp. | reverse complement strand
TAGCATTGAAGAGATTGAAATTGGATGTTATATCCCACCAACTGGCTATTTTATCTTTTAAGATTAATTCAATACCATATGTATAACTTCTGTTAGCATTTGCATAAGTAGACATAATGATGCTATCGGATTTTAAAGGATTGGGATTGGCATCTTTATACTGGTATCGTGTTATAAGATTTTCTGTATTCTTAAAATACAAGTTCGTAAGTAGTGTGTGGTTACGGCTGATCTGGTTTTGGTAAGCCAGTTCGACCATGTTTGTAAATTCAGGTACCAATCCGGGGTTACCCTTTGATAGGTTCAGCGAGTCTGTGTAATCGATAAAAGGTATCAATTGAAAAAAGTTCGGTCTGTTTATCTTTCTCGAATAGTTCAGTTGCATATCCTGCTTGTCATTTAACTTGTATGTCATATAAACGCTGGGAAAGAGGCTAAAAGGGTAGCTGGTACTGAATTGCTGGCTTTTTGTGATAAGGTTCCCGTCATATTTGGAGCTTTCCAACCTTAATCCCAACTGGTAACTGAATTTTTTTACCTGCTGGGAGAAAGTGCCATATGCGGCAAATACCTGGTCATTGAATGTATAATCACTATTTAATAATGCCTCCGGCAAATAGTTTCCGGAAATATCATCTTTAAGAAAATTATAGTTATAACTGGTAAAATCGCGATAGGCATAACGAGCGCCGGCTTCTACTTTTATTTTATCTGTAATAGGATTTTCATAGTCGGTCTGGATAGTCAGATAGGAGGTAGTGCCGCCGGCATCAACTTTCTCATTTATTAAAGAAGTTTTAGGAAGTGTATTGCTGAAAAAGTACTGAGTGCCGTAATTACTGCTGGACGTATTCTTACTATAATTGTAGTTGATATCAGCAGTTATATCCTTATTAGCTTTCGCAAAATTGTGTTTAAAACTTAATGTGGTACCGTAGTTATTGAAATTTCTTTTTGCATTGCTGTTTCTGTTGCCATAATCAGAACTGGTAAGGGTTTCAAAAACAGTATCTCTTTCAATATTAATCAGGTCGGTGGATTTAAAATTGCCTCCTGCAATATTCCCGCTAAGAGTTATCGTATTTCTGTTATCAATAAAATAATCTAGTCCTGCCCTGCCGAACGAAAAATTACCATTATTAGTTGGCCCGTTATTTTGCAACAGGTGCGCTGTTGCCTCGGTGAGAAAATCAGTACGGGAAGTTTGTATGGTACTGATCGATTTGCGAAAGCTGGTATTGGCGCTGGCAAATAAGTTGACTTTCTTTTCACGGATATTGATGTCAGCACCTACAGTGGGTTTGAGCCTACTGTCAATACCGGCGCGTATATTTCCATTATAGCCGATTTTTTTATTTTTCTTCAGTACAATATTCAATATGCCCGAGCCACCGCCGGAGGCATCGTATTTTGCAGAAGGGTTTGTAATGATCTCAATAGTTGCTATTGCATCCGCCGGTATCTGGTCAAGCGTAAGGGTGGAAGGCCTGCCATCAACAAATATTTGCGGCGAAGCATTACGCATAGTAACATTACCATCCATATCTACAGAAACGCTGGGTACATTCTTCATGACGTCTACGGCTGTTCCTCCTGTACTGTTGATGTCTTTTTCTACATTATATACTTTTCTGTCTATACCCATTGTCAGAAGGGGTTTTGTTGCAGTAACGGTTACGTTCTGCAGTTGTTCCGCATCTATCTTTAGTTTAAAATTTCCCAAGTCTTTGTCTATCCCATTCAATAAACTGCTATAATCGCCACTTTTTGCAGCATTCATATTAATATCAAATGCTACTTTTTGTTCTACAGGCACATAGCCAATCGCTGTGATCTTAAGCCTGAATTGCCCCATTACGGGAAGGTTTTCCATGCTGAAATCACCCTTTTTGTCGGTAAGCATCCCTGCAATGGTAACATCCTTTCTTTTCTTTGTAACTGTATCAAATTTATTTTGAATTAATTGTATGGAAACGGCTTCAATTGGCTTGGACGTTGCTGCATCAATAACCTTACCGTAAAAATGCCCCATATTCAGGTTCTGGCCATTTCTTCCACCACTTCTTCCCATTCCTGATGGGGCCTGCGCAGTAGAAACAAGATTGGTAAAACAAAGTGCTAATAAAATACTGCTAAAAATTGAGAATTTCATATATATGATTTATTATTTTTATGTGTTAGATGTAAAGTTCATAGGTGAGTTTAATGCGGGGCGCATTTAAATGATGAGTGGCTTATACACAGTAAGGATGAATAAAACAAGGGTTAAGTTATCCAATTTATCATTATAAATACCTGGATCAGCCCGAATAGGAAACCAAGTACGGCGAAAAAGAGTTTGAGATACATCAACTCTTTTCCAATTGCATTTAATATAATTTGCTCCAATTTCCATGATTGGGAATTCCTTACTTTCTCATATACAACATGTTCAATATCAAGTTCATCGCCAATTTTATTCGCATAGCTCTTCATTATGGCAGGGAAGAGAGTTTCCAGTTCCTGGAGAAAAGCACTCTTTAACTGTGTAATAGTTTTGTCGCCAATGAACATACTTAGCATCGGAAATGTGTCTTTCAACCTGTTTCTCAAAAAATCGTCAATATGTATCTCCAGTTCCGGCTTGAGTTTATCAAAATTATCTGGTGAAATGAGTTGTTTTTCCAATGCAGGCAAGTGGAAGAAGTCATTACTGGCTATTTTACCGATATGCATTGCAATAATATCCTGGTTTTTAGGAAAAATGCCCTGAATCCTGAACCCTGCAATGGATATCCCTTTTCTGGGATGAAACAAAAATTTAATTGCCATCCCGATTACCAACCAGCCTAAAAAAGTTGAGAGTAAAATGATTGAGCAGTATGCGAGCCAGTGCATATTAGTTTTTGAGTTGCAAAGAAACACAATTATTAAGTAAATGAAAATGTAATTTTGTATAAGAGCAGAATTTTATTACTTTTGCACTCCTTCAAAACGGTAGCTGTAGCTCAGTTGGTTAGAGCATCAGATTGTGGTTCTGAGGGTCGAGGGTTCGAGCCCCTTTAGCTACCCAAGCCTGCAAGTAGTTGCGGGCTTTTTCATATATGTAAGAGTGGTATTTTTTAAGAAATTTTTACAATCGTTCATCATAAACACAGCTAAATCTATTTTTTTTTAAATTATTTTTACGGCATGTCTATAATCAATCAATCGATCCGAAACAGGAAATTTTTGCCAATACTGGTAATTATTTCAGGTATATTGCTTTTTCTGTCTTTTCAATCTTTTCGTTCTGGGGATAATAACGATCCGGGTACAAAGTATGAGCGTATCGTACGTAATGTAGGGTTATTGCTGGAACAGGGCCATTACAGCCCCCGGGAAATCGACGATAGTTTTTCCCACGATGTTTTTAAAACTTTTATAAAAGACCTGGATGAAGATAAAAGTATCTTCATGAGGTCGGATATAGACCAGTTAAAAAAGTATGAGAGTACGATCGATAATGAAATACACGGTACAGCAAAGTTGGAATCCTTTTTTGGTGTTATTGATGTTTATAATAAGCGTACCGATGAAGCCTCTAAACTATTTGAGGGAATATTAGAGAAGCCGTTTGATTATTCAAAAGACGAAACGGTAACACTGGATGGCGATAAATTGGATTATGCTACTGATGAGCAGTCTAGGTATGAAGTATGGCGGAAAAAACTAAAATACCTTTCGCTTTCGAAATATGTAGACATGCTGGATGACAGGAGTTCCGATAAATCTTCTGCATCATCGTCCGGGGAAGGAGAAGGGGTTACATTAACCTGTAAGGGAGGAAAAGTTGCCATTTCCGTAGGTAAATTAAAGAAAAAGATTTCTTCCTTAATGGTTGAGCGTTCGGCAGATACTTCCCACAGCTTTGTTACTGTCGCAAAAATCGATAACCCTGTTAGTAAAGAATATACCGTTGACGATGAAAATGCTTCCGATACAACTTCATGGTACTATAAAGCATTTTTTGTGGTTGACGGGCATTCATATAAAACCGGGTATGTGATAAAAAAAGAATCGAATCCCGCAGTGTTGGAAAGAAAGGCACGGGAAGCGGTGAGGAAGCAAATTGCCCGTTATTTTACTACGTTGAAAAATCACAATACAACCGATGAGTTATTCAGCACTTTTGTAAATGCTATTACAAGTACAATGGATCCGCATTCAGACTATTTTGCTCCTATAGACCAGCGTTCTTTCAATGAAGCGATGAGCGGTAGTTTTTTTGGCATTGGTGCACAGCTTAAAGAAGAGGAAGGAAAAATAAAAATTGCGAGCCTGGTTACCGGCAGCCCGGCATGGAAATCAGGAGAGATACAGCCTGGTGATGAAATCATAAAGATTGGCGAAGGGAATAAAGAGCCCGTTGATGTTACAGGCTATGCTGTAGTTGATGCTGTTAAACTGATTCGGGGTTCTGCAAAAGGCTCCGAGGTCCGTTTGACAATGAAGAAGCCTGACGGAACGGTCAAGGTTGTGCCATTGCTGCGGGATCAGATAAAGCTTGATGACACTTTTGCAAAGAGTGCGGTTATTAACGGGGAACATAAAATAGGGTATATATACCTTCCTGAATTTTATATTGATTTCGAACATCTCAATGGGGCAAAATGTTCAGAAGATGTAGCAAAGGAAGTAGAGAAACTGAAAGCAGAAAAAGTGGATGGGATTATTATAGATTTACGAAGCAATGGTGGAGGGTCTTTGCCGGAAGTAGTTAAGATGGCCGGATTATTCATTGATGAAGGCCCGATTTGCCAGGTAAAAGGAAGGAATGAAAAACCTTACCAGTGGCGGGATAGGGAAAAGGGTACTTTGTATGATGGCCCTTTATCTGTAATGGTGGATGAAAATAGTGCATCGGCTTCAGAGATATTTGCTGCTGCAATACAAGACTATAAAAGAGGCGTGGTTATCGGTAGTAGTTCCACATATGGAAAAGGTACCGTTCAGCGCAGTATTCCCTTAAATCCCGAATCTGATAATGATATCTTCAAAAGGAATTCGGAAGACCTGGGAACTGTTAAACTAACACTGCAGAAATTTTACCGGATCAATGGCGGAAGTACTCAACTCAAAGGGGTAACGCCAGATATTATTGTCCCCGACAGGTATGAATTTGTGAAATCCCGTGAGAAAGATAATGTTTCTGCCTTAGGCTGGGATGAAATTCCTAAAGCAGATTACAAAACCTGGGTATCTTCCATTAGTACGGATCTGGTTGCTTCGCAAATAAGGGCACAGATTGATACAAGTACGGTATTTACCAGGTTCAAAGAGTGTATAAAAAAATTGGATAAACTGAATGATAAAAGTTATTCTCTTCAGATTGACAAATACAAGGCTGAGATGAAAGAACTTAAGGAATTGTATAAAGAGATGGATGATCTGACAAAACTTTCAAAAGACCTTAATGTAAGTAACCTGGTTATAGATGCAGATACAAAACCTTTGGATAAAGAAAAAACAGAAAGGAATAAACAATTCATCAATAAGATCAAATCAGATATATATATTGATGAAACAGTAAAGGTTATGGACAAAATGATCGAGCAGGCTTCGTTGGCTAAAACGAATTAATTGCTTCGATTTTTTTTTACTGCAAATAGTTACTATTGGCAACTCATGCGGCCGTATTGAGGTAACGTTCCCTGATTGTATTCATGTGATGGTATAAATGCCCCAATGCAAGAAAACCTATACTGATAACAGAAGATACATTATTGTTTGCGATTCCCGAATTTGTAAGGGTTTCCGGAGTGAAGCTTTTAAATAATAATTCTGTGGCTAATCGTACTGCAAAAAATTCTTCCTTAAGATCTTCCCATTTACGTGTATAAGTATTAGCATTAGCAGCATACTGGTCTTCGTCGAAGCCGGGTAACATGCCCGATTCTTTTCTTGCAAAACTTAGTGCCCTATAGCAGAATATCCTTTCTGCATCTATACAGTGCTGTATCACTTCTTTTATCGTCCATTTACCCGGCGCATAAGAAAATTCAGCTTTTTGCGGGTCTATACTGCTAAAGAGATCTGAAATAGCCGTACGTTGAGACTGAAAAGCAATGTTCAGGTCATTTTCATTTACAAGGTCAAGATACATTTGTATGTAGGCAGGGTAGCTGCCCAGGGATTTATTATTCATAATAATGTCATTAAAATGAAAAGCCGGAAAATATACTTCCGGCTTTAAAGTTACTGTTTTTCTGAATTATTTTTTTGCTTTGGCAGGAACTGCAGTTGCAGTGGTTTTTGTTGCTTTTCCTCTTTGCCCTTTTGTTACAGAAGCCAGTTTGACAGCCTCATAGGCATTTACAATACCACCTGTTTTACAGAGGGTACTCAATTTTACCTTTGTGTCTGTACCTGGCACATTTACATCAGTATCCGGCGCCTGCGCTGTTTTTTCCAATATATCTTTTATTTGTAAAGCTGTAAGGTTAGGGAAATATTCAAGTATCAGTGCTGCAACACCGGCAACCACCGGGCAGGCCATACTTGTACCGGATGCACTTCCATAAGTATTACCACCCGGGATCGTCGAGTATATCTGAACACCTGGAGCGAACAGGTCCACTTCTTTTTTGCCGTAATTACTAAAACTGGCCGTTAGTCCACCCAATTTTGGGTCACCGCTTGCTCCGACAGTTATCCACGACTTAGCCCTTCCTTTACCATCGATGAAATTTGCATTTGGAAAATTGTCTGTAGAATCAACATTTTTATGGTCATTCCCTGCAGCATGTACAAGCAAGACTCCTTTGCTTTCGGCATATCGTACTGCATCATCCACCCATTGTTTTTCCGGAGAAAAGTCCTTGCCAAAACTCATACTGATAATCTGTGCTCCATTATTTACAGCATACCTGATAGCATTTGCGATATCTTTATCATGTTCATCTCCATCAGGTACGGCCCTTACCATCATAATCCTTACATTATCTGCGATGCCATTTACGCCTTTATCGTTGTCCCTTATTGCTCCGATTATTCCTGAGCAATGTGTGCCATGAAAGGGAGTGGCGGCCATAATATCCCTGTTGCCATAATTTCTGTCGTTGATATTGCTTTCATCATCTTTTACTATTTCCTTTCTGTACTCTTTTGGTGGATTTTTTTTAGCATCATCCTTTCTGATTTCACCATTTACATAGTCATTTAGTTCATTTATGAAGTCTGTATTGGTTTGGTCAAGGGAGTTATTTGCTTTCATAAGCCCATGGATTGCATTTTTCGCTTTGCGTTGCTCTTCATTTTTCACGGTAAATGAATCGAGTTCCTCTCCTGTATATGTATTCTTGCCGAGTGCAGATTTTAATACACTGTCTGCTTTTGTAAGATTGGATTGCAATTGTTTGAGCAGGTCTACGTTGACAGCGCCTTCATCACCTTCATCTCCCAGTATTTTTTTCTGTGCTTTCTTATAAGTTTCTATCTCTGTTTTTTCGGTTGGCTTAACAGAAGATTCATCGGGGATAAGTGTTCCATATTTGGTTTTTAGTTTGTGGTAGACTCTGGCTGCCTCATAGCTATCTTCTTTTACATTACGGCCGTCTTTGCCTCCAATGAAGTTCCAGCCGTGAACATCATCGGTATAACCATTCCGGTCATCATCTTTATTATTTCCCGGAATCTCTTTCGGGTTGTTCCAGAGAATTGCTTTAAGGTCTTCATGCAAAGTATCGATCCCACTGTCTATAACGGCGACGGTTACTGTTTTGCTTTTTAGCTTTTTTGCCTTGATGAACTCATAGGCTTTATCAAGGCTAATACCATAAAAACCGCTAGTAGCTTTATCAAGCTGATGCCAGTTTTTGGGTACATCATCTTTTTTGTTTGTATCGTTTTGTGCAAAAACTGCGGAAGTCATCATCAACGATATTCCTGCCAGAAGGGTAAACTTATTCATATCTTATTTTTTAT
>CAZKPH010000100.1:0-7953 GCA_964554605.1 uncultured Ferruginibacter sp. | reverse complement strand
TTTTTATATGCCGGATGGAATTGTTGTAAAGTACTTCTGAGAAAATCCCTGTCCAGGTGGGTGTATATTTCAGTAGTTGTTATACTTTCATGCCCGAGCATTTCCTGGACTGCCCTAAGGTCTGCGCCACCTTCTACAAGGTGTGTTGCAAAAGAATGCCTAAACGTATGCGGGGAAATGTTCTTCGTTATCCCGGCAATCCCCGCCAGATTTTTAACGATTAGGAATATCATAACCCTTGAAAGCTTTCCGCCTCTTCTGTTTAGGAAAAGTATATCTTCACAGCCTTTTTTCACTGAAAGGTGGACACGAATATTTTTCCTGTAAATATCTATATACTTCACCGCATCAGAACCGATAGGGACTAGTCTTTCTTTATCCCCTTTGCCGGTTACTTTTATAAAACCTACATCAGTAAAAAGGTTACTAATACGTAGATTAATTACCTCGCTGACGCGAAGGCCGCAACTGTAAAGAGTTTCCAATATTGCTTTGTTCCGCCCGCCCTCATCATTGCTAAGGTCTATCTGGTCGATTATCGAAACAATTTCATCAAAACTCAATATATCCGGCAGTTTCCGCCTGAGTTTCGGAAGTTCCAAAAGTGTGCTGGGGTTGACAGTCACAATTCTTTCTATCTGGCAATAAGCAAAGAAACTTCTCAATCCGGAGATGATCCTCGCCTGCGAACCTGCGGTCATGCCTAGTTCGCTTACCCAGCGGATAAAGTCTTCCAGGTCTTCCAGTGTTATATCCTGCGGGGATTTGATGCTATTAGATACCGTAAGGTAGCTTGTGAGTTTATCAATATCGTGCAAATAGGCACTTACAGAGTTATCACTTAGTGATTTCTCCAGTTGCAGAAAAGATTTGAATCCTTTTTTATAAGCATCCCACATTTATTTTTTCTGTTTTTGATTTTATTGTAATATTTGCACTTCCAAATAAAAGAATTATTAACTAACCAATAATTTCCGCAATATTAATCAAAAAATGCTACCCGTAAACCTTAGCTCGTTTCGTCAGAAAGTACGTATCAATAAAAGGCGCTTCAAAATGTTTTTAACAAAACTTGAAAACAACCCTCCCAAAGGCCTTCATACTGTAATTGACAAAATTGATAAGGAAGTTTGGAATGAAACTGACTGCCTTACCTGCGGAAATTGTTGCAAAGGGATGACACCTACTTATACTGCCGGCGATATTAAAAGGATAGCCAGCCATTTTAATATGACCACGGCTGCCTTTAAAGAAAAATGGCTTATGTATGATAAGAAGGATAAGGATTGGCAAAATAAAAAGCAACCTTGTCAATTTCTGAATAAAACAGATAATAAGTGTTCCATTTATCCCATACGTCCTGCCGATTGTGCTGGTTTCCCACACCTCACAAAAAAGAAAACGACAGATTATATTCATGTGCATAAACAGAATATAGAATATTGCCCCGCCACTTATAAGATGGTAGAAAAACTTAATGAACAATTCAGGAAGTAAAGAGTAGTTGTCAAAGAAAGATATCTTCAATGAAATAGAAAACAGGCGGACTATCTGTTAAAAGTGTTATAGAGAGAACATCATATTGTATGCGCTTCCATTGTGGGAATGCAGCCAGATATCCTTCGGCAGCATTGATCAGGTTGCGGATTTTTTTGTTTGTGACATTTTCTTCCGGCATCCCATATTCCCGTGTTCTTCGTGTTTTTACCTCTATGAAGTGAAGTACATTTTCTCTTACGGCTATTATATCCACCTCCCAATAACTATACCGCCAATTTTTGTGTAGTATGGAAAAATTGTTTTTCATAAGGAACCCACAGGCTAATTCTTCACCTTTTTCCCCGGTTTTATTATGCCTGGCCATTAATTGAAAATAATGGTTTTATTATTGGCTACAAAAACACGGTCTTCCAGAATAAGGTGCAAAGCTTCTGCCAGAACGGATTTTTCTACTTCATGTCCGGCATCTACCATTTGTTTTACACTGAATTCGTGATTAACAGGAATGATTTTTTGTGTAATAATCGGTCCTTCATCCAATTGGTTATTGACAATATGAGCTGTAGCTCCAATAAGTTTTACGCCCCGGTCGTATGCCTGTTTATATGGGTTCGCTCCGGCAAATGCCGGCAGGAATGAATGATGTATATTTATGATACGGTTCTCAAACCTGGATACAAATGCAGGAGATAATATCCGCATAAACTTTGCCAGTACGAGAAAATCAGGCTTATATTGTTTTAAGACTGAAAGAAAACCTGATTCAAAACTTTCTTTATCCTTATTTTCATGAGAAATATAGTGAAAAGGGATACCGAATTTCCCGCAAATATCCTCTAATTGGCTATGATTGGCTATTACAGCCTTAATATGAGCGTGAAGTTCTCCAAAATGATGGCGAAGTATGAGGTCACTTAGGCAATGGTGTTCTTTCGTAGCCAGGATAACAATATTTTTCTTAGTCAAAGTTTTAAGTTCAATACGGGTCTCACTATGGCCAAAGACTAGTCTTAGCTGCCTGGTAATGTCAGGAATGGAAAGCTTTCCTGTAATCTCTGCTCTGGCAAAGAAAGAGTTGGTATTGGGGTCTACAAATTCTTTCATGACAACAATATTCAAATTGTTTCTGGAAAGAAGTGCTGTTACATTGGCAATAATACCTGTTCTGTCCGGACAGGATATCAACAATATGTGATGAGGTACCGATTGCATAATGTTAATTTTAAATGCGAAAATATTACTATTTTGAACGTGAATAACTTATCGTGGCAATGTAATTTTATTACTTATTTTTGCCAACATAAAAAATATCGAAAATGAAGGTTGAAAAATCTCTAGTACTTACTTTTGTCCTGCTCGTAGTGATAGCTTCATTGTACAGGGTAATGCCCGGGCGCCCATTAGGTTTTGCACCACAGATTGCTATGGCATTATTCGGCGGGGCTGTTATTGCAGATAAAAAAATGTCTTTCTTGCTGCCATTGCTTTCTATGTTAGTATCAGATGTTATTTACGAAGTGCTGTACCATTATCATATTTCTCCTGTTCCAGGTTTCTATGAGGGGCAATTACCTAATTATTTGCTAATCATTTCAATAACTATTATTGGTTTTGCAATACGTAATAAAGGATTTTTCTCAATTGCTGCAGGCGCTTTTGCGGGGACTATCTTTTATTTCCTTGCTTCCAATTTTATAGTATGGATCGGAGGTGGCCTGGATATTAATAATCTGCCATACCCTAAAACTATCGAAGGTTTGATGTATTGTTATATTGCAGGATTACCTTTTCTTAAGGGGAGTTTACTGGCCACATTTTTCTTTAGTGGGTTATTGTTTGGCGGGTATGCATTCTTTGCGAAGGCCGGCATTCGTAAAAAAACAGTTGGGTTGTAGTTTTTTTAAGTAAACTATTTACCAATAACGGTTTCTTTTTCATATTCGATATCATGCAGTAGTTCAGTACTATCGGCGGCGCGGGTGGCTAATTCATCGCAACGATTGTTGAACAGATTCGAAGCATGCCCTTTTACCCATTTGAAGCGTATGTTGTGTTTTTGAGCCAGGGAATGATATGCCAACCAGAGATCTTTATTCTTTTTTCCACCCCTGAATCCGTTTTTTATCCATTTTTCAAGCCATTTTTCCTCTACAGCCTTTACTACATAGGCACTGTCCGAGTAAATAGTAATATCAAGCCGGTCTTTTTTCAATGCCTTCAAAGCTGCAATCACAGCCATTAGTTCCATTCGGTTGTTTGTTGTGTATTTATATCCGCAGGAGAGTTCTTTGCTTATATTTCCCCACATCAGGATTACACCGTACCCCCCGGGTCCTGGATTTCCTCTGGCAGCGCCGTCGGTATAAATAGTTACAGAAATATTAGTTTCAGATTTCATTGCCTTAAAATTAGATGATTTTGTGTAACATTACCTAAAACATTATCCGCAAAAATGATATTCATTGCTGATGATGTATGGTATTGGTTCTTTGTTTAATTTTGCAACGATATATTTATGCTGGCATGCGTACAGAGATAAACCGATTATTATGTTCTTTTGCCGACCTGCAACATGGCGATTGCGGGGTTGGTACCAGTTTTCGTGAAACCCTACAAGGGGTGACGGCAGAAGTTGCCTGTAAGAAACTGGCAGGAGGAAAGAAAAATATATGGGAACTGGTATCACATATCATCTACTGGCGTACTTCTGTTATTAATAAACTATCCGGGACACTCAATCCGCCTCCTTTTCATGATTTCAAACTTCCTGAAGTACAGGACGACAATACCTGGCGAAAAGTTTTGCAGGATTTTGAATCGACATACCACTTGCTGCGTAATGCGGTGAGTGATTTTTCAGATGAAAAACTGAATAAACTTCCTCAAAATGGGGGGCAGACGTACTATCAGATCATTATAGGGTGCCTGCAACACGATGCTTATCATTTAGGGCAATTGGCCTTATTAAGGAAATATCTTACTTCTCCTGTTAAATAGCCATTGTAATAAAAATGCTTGCAGATAAATTGTAAGCCTTGCCTTTTACTGCCTGGATTTGTTTTTAGGCTGTATAAATCAATATTTTGTAAACTTATCTGGATATCTGCATTGTATTGTTATCCTCAAGTAAGTCCTCTTCATCGCCATTGGTTTATCATAACGATTTTAATGTTATTGGGGTTCACGAGATTAGATTAGTCAACACCTATTTAATAACTGTTCCGAAAATATTTATCGTAATGTTATAGTATAATTTCTAAGTAAATACACTGTGCAAAACTATTTAATATATTTTTGTGGTAGAATGCATTTAATGGGATAAAAGAATCGATGGAATTGACGATACAATAATTGTTAAGCATGACTAAATATTAAAAAATGAAAATATACTTATATTTCTACACTCATTTCTATTTCATTGTTTCAAAATTCACCAAAAAAAATATAAATGAATCCGTTATCATATATATAAGTCTTCTTATTTTTTTTCTAACTTTTGCATTTCTAAATGAACCAATTCTGAAAATATTCGGCAAGAAAAGCATTTTCCCATTTATTATAATACCCCCTTATTTACGGATATATCATATATCGACTAAATTCAGTGTTTGTAAAAAAGAATATCTTTCTTTCAGATGTTTCAAGTTGGAATAATGCTACAGGGCACTTTACATTATGGAACGGTAGCTCGGTAGGTCATGGAGATTATTTCGAAGAGGCAGATAGCGTAAAGCTTTGGATTTTTAAATAATAAATATATATAAAATGAAAATCATTTATCAATTAATAAGATTTACGTTTATTGTTGTAATTATTATGCTTACAAGCTCATATTTGATTTTGCAAAAACGTGTTTTTTTAGAAAAATTTTTAATTGGAAAATTTTCATACAAAATGTTTAAGGAGGAAAAATTTCTTCATGATGATAAAATGCAAGCAGAATATTTTTGCTTATATAGCGAAGAAAATAAACTTTTGTGTAGCTCATATAGATTAGGTAAAAGAAATGACAGTGTTTTCATAAAGGGTAAATATTTCATTAAAAAAAGAGGAATTGATTTTCATGAATATTATTTTTATCATAACAATTCTATGCCAGATTCTGTAATAAAAATGGTTTATCAAAACAAAACGGGCAATCTTATTCTTTTGAAAATTCTTGAATATAAAAATGGGCATGAAACCATAACTAAATTTTAACCGCAAGTACGATCCGCAGATAGGAAGGTTTACGGGAGTAGATATGCTGAGTGAAAAATATGCCGGTCTTACACCATATCAGTTTGCAAATAATAATCCGGTATTGTTTGATGACCCGATGGGAGATCGACAGTATCAGGCGATACAAGGGAATTCGCAAATGATAGGAGATTGGAGTGCAGTAATGAATGGTGGAGGAGGTGCCGTAGCATTTATGGCGGGGGGAGGAGGAAGTGATAATAGTAGTGAGGCGAAAGAAGCTGAAATTGGTATTACTTTCAAAGGCGATGCTGCACAGATTTTGTGGGCAGAAATTTTGGATGAAATTAATCATCCTAATGAAGATCGAGAGAGAAAGGCAGAGTTGTATATTCTTCTTAATTCGAAGGATGCAATGTATTTAGGACATTTGGCTGCTGCATTGGTTACTGAAGAAGGAGTATATTATATTTCTGATGGTGGTGTTGACCCCAACGATCCTAATCAGGGTTCATCAAATGGAAGAGGGCAGATAGCTGACTATGGGCCTGACGATATTGTAACAGACAATGGGAGATCTTATGAGTTATCAAACAGAGATGAAGCATTCGTATGGATAGATAAGTTTTATAATAAAAAATTTAGCTTTAATGTATCGTTGATGGATGGGTTTACGTTTCTTAATTCTGTCAGATTTTCAGCAGGAAAACCTTATGATGCTTTTAGCCATAATTGTGCAGATGTAATTGTAGATGGATTGCATTCAATTGGATTGGCTAAGGATATAGATGACAGTGGATCAATTCCCAGAATAACATTTGGTATGTTGCAATGTGAAATTATTCAAGTTTGTCCATGATAAATTATTAAAAATGAAACCAATTATTTTTGCCTCTGGACTTTTACTATTAATCCTTGGGTGTAGACTTGCAAAGGATCCTACACCCCAACCATCATCTTCAATAAAGGAATCTCAGGAGTATAATGTTTTTCTAAATGAATACCAACCACAATTCCCGTATTTAAACATTGAAGGAAAGGAGTTCAAAATAAGAGAGGCATGGGTAGAACACCCACATTTGAAAAGAAATGATGGGCATTTTCCTCTCAAAAAAGATTATGATTTTGTAATGACGTTTGACCATCGTCTTGATGATAGCACTGACTTCAAAATGTACACAAAAGACTTGACTTCTGGAAATTGGGAAATTTGGTTTTTTTTATTGGAGAAGGACTATGTAAAAGATACTCTGACACTATACTTTAAAGAAAAATTAAACTCTAAAGAACAAAAAAAATTTTTACTTTTCAAAAAAAAGTGATTTCAAGATTGAAGTAATGAGCTGCAAAGTTATTATCCATTTGGTTTGCAGATGAGTGCCATCAGCGATAAGGCTATCAAGAAAAATACCACGCCTTACAAATACGATGGTGGCAACGAACTGGAAGACGAACTGAATTATTACAATACTTTTACCGCAAGTACGATCCGCAGATAGGAAGGTTTACGGGAGTAGATATGCTGAGTGAAAAATATGCCGGGCTTACACCGTATCAGTTTGGAGCTAATAATCCGGTGTTGCTTAATGACCCGATGGGAGACAAATATCAGAGGCAAGTAGAGCAGAATGAGGAGCCTCGAGTATTTGGAGATTGGAGTGCAATATTTGGCGGCTCTGGTGGAGGAGGTGCCGTAGCATTTATGGGGGGAGGAGGAAGTGATAATAGTAGTAGAAACAATAATGATTTTAGTGAATTTTGGAAAAATTTTGAAAATACAATTTTTCAGAATGCACCCAATGGTACTACACATGTTCAAATATTTCAAGTAAATGATAAAGACGGTAATCAAATCGGAACAGTTTTTGCGATAACTGCACCTTTAAACTCCTCTGACGATAATCAAAAAATTGGGATGAAAATTTTTACGGGCTTGTATTTATTAAAAATTTATTAAAATAAAATTTCCATGCATTTACTTAAAATTCTAAAAATTACAATCTTATTATTCTTGATTAATAAAGTTTTGTATTCTCAAAACAAAAAAGACAGGTTAGATATAATTTCTGTAAAAACTCGTATCATAGCTGAAGGAATGCCTAAGTACAATAGAATACCGGATAGGGATTGTTTTTTTGCTACATCAACAGTGACTAATAACTGTGATTCCACAATTAAATTTTGGATTATGACTTGTTCATGGCAAAATGATAATTGGATTACTGATAATGATTCTGTCCAATTTGATGGTGTTAATTGTGATAGTAATTTTCC
>CAZKPH010000099.1:0-8013 GCA_964554605.1 uncultured Ferruginibacter sp. | reverse complement strand
AAGCTTGATGATACGGCTAAGTTTATGATAATGTTCCCCTCGATTGGCTTTGTATAAATGCTGCAATACATATAACAACGGAACTATAATTAAAAGAATGGAATAAACAGCCATTAGCCACCACCCAAGCAACAAAACATAAATCTGGATTAAGAGCAAAACACCTGATAAGACAATTATCCACACTCCCGTATATACTTTAGCGGAAGGGATACCCCATACTATCGGCATGGTCTTACAATTGTATTGCGCATCGCCGACCATATCTTCCATATCTTTTATCGCCTCTCTGATTAGCGATATAATAAATGCGAAACCTGCATACAAGACTGCAAATTTAAAGACCCGCTGTAAAGAATTAGCATACTCTGTACGAATTGCCTGAGGCATGAAATAAATAGTATTAGCCGCAAAATATATTATCATTACCGCCCATGCCGTTAAAAGAGAAATAATAATATTACCAGATAGTAATTTCCGTTTAAATGTAGTAGAATATACCCACAGCAAAAATGTACAGATAACATTTACGGTAAATACCGTCCAGTTTGTATGCAGCGATATGTAAAAACTAATAATAACACCAGCAGTAGTAAATATCCAATGAAATACCATCGCCCATCTTCTGCTTATGGCCTTTTCAATAATCATCCGGGAAGGTTTATTGACCTGATCAATATTTATATCGAAATAATCGTTAATAATATACCCTCCCGCAGCAATCAGAACGGAAGAAATAATTATAAGGTATAAAACAGGCTGATTGAGCGATCCGGGCAGGTTAAAATATCCTTTGGGCACATACGATACAACAATGCAGAAATAAAACAAGATCTGCGTTACAGCTATGAATAAAAGGTTAGGCCACCGTATCAGACGAAAGAAAGAAGTAATCAATTTCATGTAACTACAATCGATATTTTGAAGATAAACGGCCCGATATACACCGTCACAGAGAGGTCACAGAAGTATCAATATCCCAATGCCCGTTCAACTTCAACACTTTTTCAATGACATCGCGGCCACACCCACACCCACCTTTATACGGTGATATATATTTCGAAACAGTTTTTATCTCTTCTACGGCATCGGCAGGGCAACATGCCAATCCGGATATACACATACATGCATAATCAGGTATATCATCACCCATATATAGGATTTCAGCAGGTTTCAATTCGTTATCCCTTATATATTGGGCAAATGTTTCTTTTTTATTTTGAATACCCAGGAAAATATCTTTCACCCCTAATCTTACAAGTCTTTCTTTCACTGCGGCAGAAACCCCTCCTGAAATAATAACTACTCTATAACCCTTCTTTACTGCGAGTTGCAAAGCATATCCATCCTTACTATTCATATTACGGGCATACTCGCCATCCTGAAGCACGAGTAAATGATCTGTTGCCAATACACCATCTACATCAAACACAAAGGTTCTCACAGGTTTAAATAATTCCAGTACGTTCATAAAAGGGTATTAATTATTAAAAGTAGAATGCCGTTATAAATATAACCCGGATCATTTCTGATTATCCCTCCATTCATACACCCATGCGCTCTGGATCATTTCCAGATGCCCCTCATTACTATCCTCAGGCTTACCGGCAAAATTAGGAATTTCCAAGACCCACTTATGAAGATCGGTAAATCTTATTCGATAAATTTTACTTTCATTGAATTCATCCCCAAATTTTTCATAAAGCTTCATAGCGATATCCTCATAATCGCTCCAGTGAATTGGCGGTTCAAAAATCATTTGCACTATTTTTTTTGTAAATTATTCTCCAAGGAATTGTGTCTGGTCAGGAAGCGTGACTTGAATATTCCCCGACCCTTCCAACAATACGCACTGACATCCCAGGCGGGAATTCAATCTCGGGTTAACAGCCCTGTCGATAAAATCTTCTTCCTTATCGCTAAGTTCGTCAATAAATTCATCTCCTTCATTAATATAAAGGTGGCAGGTACTACAAGCACAGACTCCCCCGCAATTATGATGCAGATCAATATTATTCTTCAAAGCAATCTCCAGTAAAGACTGCCCATCTTCTACATTCCTGATGGTTACAGGTTCAAGACCTTTTTGTTCAAAATTAAAAGTAATATTATACATAACTTCTCAAAGTTCGTATGCAAACCTAAATCAGAATTACCAATTAAGGAAAACTTAATTTTCCCAAATGTGCCGCTTTATACAGCCATAATGCTATCTGTCAGTTTTATATAAAGATTTCGCAACCGGGGGTATTTAAGCAATATCTTCATGTGCTTATCCAATGTCACAAAATCGTTCCTTAGTGCCGGGCCTGTTTGCAAAAGAGATGCTGATTGAAGAGTAAGCCTTTCCGCTGTTTCCCTGATAAGTGGCAACAACATCTTAAAATCTGCCTTTTCATTTTTGCAAAAATCTTCAGCCAAAGCATATAAATGATTGGTAAAATTACTCACAATAACTGCTGCAACATGGAGTTTCAGCCGCTGTTCATCATTAGCTGTAGCAACATGAGAAGAAAAAGAAGCAGCAAGGCTTTTGATTTTTTCAAGCACTTCCGGCCTATTGGCATCTACCAGGACAGGTATTGACGGGATAACCTGCATTTCTTTTCTAAGGCTTTGCAGAGGATACATAACGCCATATTGTTCGGAAATACCTTTCAATACTTCCATGGAAACAGACCCTGCCGTATGCAATACGATCTTATCCTTTAATACAAAACGCCTTGCCAGTTCATACAGTGCAGAATCGGATAGCGCAAACAAATATATCTCTGCTGTTGTATCAAGGCTATTTTCATTCGTTGAATATGTGCTCCCAAGCTCCCTGGCAAGCGATTCGGCCTTCTGCCCGTCACGTCCCAGTACCTGAACAATTGTATGGCCGGCAGCTACCAGCGCCTTACTAATAACCGTTGCCACATTCCCTGTACCAATAATAATTATTCGCATTTTTTTTATATTTGTAGCTATGAAGTTAAAGCAAAGATTGGCTTTAGGAATCCTGAAACAGAAAATAAAATTTTACTCGGCCTTTTCTAAAAAGGCAGCTGCAAAAATTGTTTTCAAATACCTATGTACACCTAATGCTGAACCACTGAAAGAACGCCCGCTGATATATAGGCAGGGGAAGCCCGCAAAATTTATGATTAACGGGAAAAAGATACGCGGGCACAAATGGAACCACCCCCAGGAAAACCGTGTCCTTATACTGCATGGGTTTTCTTCCGGCGCTTATAAGTTTGACAAATACGTTATATCCCTTATTAATAAGGGGTATGAAGTTATAGCTTTTGATGCTCCGGCACATGGAAGAAGTGAGGGAAAGACTATTACTGTTGTGGAATATAAAGACATGATAAAAAAGGCTATTTATAAATTCGGCCCTATCAATAAATTCATTGCACACTCTTTTGGCGGGTTGGCACTATGCCTTGCGCTGGAGGACATCGAGCACGATGAGAATACGAGAGTAGCCTTAGTTGCCCCCGCTACCGAAACCACTTCCAGTATGGACTATGCACTCAAAGTATTAGGCATAACGGATAAACGCATCAGAGATGAAGTAGATAATATTATTTACGATATAAGTGGCAACCCTCCTGAATGGTATTCTATTAAAAGAGCCATGGCTAATATTAAAGCCCGAATATTATGGATTCATGATGATACGGATAATGTAACTCCTGTCAAAGATGTAAAGAAGATACAGGAAAAAGAATTTCAGAATATTGAATTTATGTTTACGCATAATCTTGGACATCATAAGATTTACAACGAAAAAAACATAAAAGATACAATAACGGACTTCCTTTAATATATTGCCTATTTCCGGATAAATATTTGGATTTTTCAATTTTGAAGTAATATTGCAGATTATACTTGTACCCTGCTTTGTGTGGCGCTGCCAGGTATTTTATTGAAAAATTAAAAACAAAACACCTGAAATGCAATACCAGAGAGGATTATAAATAAATTATTCAAAGTTATGGCGAAAAACCTGCTGATTGTAGAATCTCCGGCAAAGGCAAAAACGATAGAAAAATTCCTGGGAAGCGACTTCGAAGTAAAAAGTTGTTACGGGCATATCCGTGACCTGGATAAGAATGAAATGGGTATCGATATCAGGAACAACTTTAATCCAAAATATATCATCCCGGAAGAGAAAGAGAAAGTAGTTAAAGAATTGAGGAGTATCGCCAAAAAAGTTGATGAAGTATGGCTGGCATCGGATGAGGACCGTGAAGGGGAAAGTATCAGTTGGCATCTTGCCGAAGTGTTGAATCTGAATCCTGGTACCACAAAAAGAATTGTATTTCACGAAATTACCAAACCGGCCATTGAAGAAGCTGTAAAAAACCCCCGTTTTATAAATATGGATCTGGTAAATGCCCAACAGGCAAGGCGTGTACTGGACCGGATCGTGGGGTTTGAATTAAGCCCCGTTTTATGGAGGAAGATTGGGATGAAAGGTAGCCTCAGTGCCGGAAGGGTACAAAGCGTAGCTGTAAAACTAATAGCGGAAAAAGAGAGGGAAATCAACCAATTTGTTCCTACAAGCAGCTTTAAGGTAGAAGCACAACTGGCTTCCGTAGATATGAATAATAAAACAGTTTCTTTTAAAGCTGAAGGATCCAAATTCAAAACTGCCGGCGATGCTGAAAAATTTCTGGAAAGTTGTATCGGCGCCGGATATAAAGTAAAAGACATTCAGATAAAACCTGGTAAAAGAACCCCGGCCGCTCCTTTTACAACTTCCACGCTCCAGCAGGAGGCCAGCCGAAAATTGGGCTATGGTGTCAGCAAAACCATGTTGCTGGCTCAAAAGCTTTATGAAAGCGGAAAGATAACATACATGCGTACAGACAGTGTTAACCTGAGCGAGACCGCCATGAAAGCCATCCGTACTGAAATAACACAGAATTACGGCCCGCAATACCTGCAAACACGGCATTATAAAAATAAAAATGAAAGTGCACAAGAAGCTCATGAAGCCATCAGGCCAACTTATATGGAAAACAAGTCGGTAGATGATACGGAATTAAACAGGCTGTATGAACTAATCTGGAAGCGGACGATTGCATCGCAAATGAGCGATGCTGAACTTGAAAAAACGACCGCTAAGATTGGGATAAGCACAAATAATGAAGAATTGACAGCAACAGGTGAAGTCCTGAAATTTGACGGATTCCTGAAAGTATATATGGAAAGCAAGGATGAAGATGATACGGAAGAAGATGAAGACAGCAACAGCAGGTTACCCAACATGACGGTTGGACAAGAACTTAGTTTTAGGCAAATGATCGCTACAGAAAGATTTACCAAGCATGCAGCTAGGTATACAGAAGCCTCGCTGGTAAAGAAACTGGAAGAATTGGGTATCGGAAGGCCAAGTACTTACGCCCCAACTATTTCAACTATCATTAAGCGAAATTATGTTGAAAAGAAAGACAAAGAAGGAATTAAAAGAAAATATCAGGTTATTACTTTAAAAAAAGATGGCGTTATTGAAAAACATGCGGAAACTGAAAATACAGGTGCAGAAAAAGCAAAATTATTTCCAACAGATCTCGGGCTGGTTGTTACCGACTTCCTGAATTTACATTTTGAAAAGGTAATGGATTATTCTTTTACTGCTGATATTGAGAAAGAATTTGATGAAATCGCAGAAGGAAAGATAAAATGGAGTAGCATGGTGAATGACTTCTACACACCTTTTCACTCCGGCGTTGAACACACTCTGGAAACAGCGGAAAGAGCCGTTGGGGAAAGGCTGCTGGGAGTTGATAGCAATGGGAAACCCGTTACCGCCCGAATGGGCAGGTATGGCCCAATGGTACAGATTGGCAGCCAGGACGATGAGGAAAAACCAAGGTTCGCAAAGCTGAAAGCTAATCAGAGTATTGAAACAATCTCCTTCGACGAAGCCATGGAACTTTTTAAACTGCCCAGGAATCTTGGAAAATTTGAAGGAGAAGATGTTAGCGTAAACATCGGCCGATTTGGGCCATATGCTGCCCATAATAAGAAATTTTACTCCCTCAATAAAGAGATGGACCCTTATACGGTTGGACTGGATGAATTGGCTCCGATGATTGCCGAGAAAAGGAAAGCCAAAGATGAACGAACCATAAAGGTTTTTGAAAAAGAAAAAATACAATTACTAAGAGGCCCGTATGGCCCGTATATCAAGCAGGGCCTCCGTAATTATAAACTTACAAAGGAACAACAGGAAAAGGTAACCGAACTTACTCTTGAAGAAGTAAAAGGCATTATCGAACACCTGAAAGCCAATCCACCCAAAAAAACAGCCAGGCGAAAAAAGACTTCTTAGGCAGTAGTACCGTTTAATCTGATATATTGCCGATATGCACATTTAATAAATAACAGCATGTGGAAAATTAAATCGGGTATCTGTTACGCCAATTAACGATATTGGCAACAGAAAGATTATTGTGCACCCAGATAAACAAATATCGGCATTATTTACCCTTCTCGATGACCCCGATGAAGAAGTATATTCTACTATCAGCGAAAAGATTATTTCTTTTGGCAGGAATATTATTCCCGATCTGGAATCACTTTGGGAAAATACACCGAACGAAGCTATACAGGAAAGAATTGAACTTCTAATCCAAAAACTTCATTTCAATGACCTGTATACGGAATTTGACTTATGGCAAAAAACTGATGCAGACCTGCTCAGGGGCGCATGCATCTGTGCCCGGTTCCATTACCCCGACCTGCTCAATGCACAAGTATTTCAGGAAATAGAAAAAATAAGGAAATATGTTTGGCTTGAACTGAACAATTATCTTACCCCGCTTGAAAAAACAAATATACTGTCGGGAATTATATATAGCTATTACAAGATCAAAGGTATAGATACGGATTTTGCCCATCCGGAACATTTCCTGATCAACAAAACGCTGGAATCAAAAACAGGAAATGTCATCAGCAATGGAATCATTTACCTTGTACTTGCAGAAATGCTGGATATACCTGTCTATGCTATCCAGATACCTCGTCAGTTTATACTCGCCTATTTTGATAAGCAATTCAATCCGGAAGACCCTGTTTCGGAAAAAATTCTTTTTTACATAGACCCGCTCAACGGGCTTATCTATACCAGGAAAGATATTCAGAATTATTTCAAGCGTATATCTGCAGAACCTTCCAGCCTTTTTTTTGAAAAAATGAGCACAAAAGGGGTTGTCAAATTCCTATTATCCAATTTCATGCAATGCTTTGATAATGCAAAAGATCTGCACAAAAAAAACCAACTGGAATCCCTGATACAGTTACTGGAAGAATAAGTATTGCAGCCACTTCTTTTTGCCCAAAAAAAATGCCGGTAAAAAATGTAACTTTAATACGGCATATGAATATTGAAGTATCATATTACCGTTGCCAGCTTGGCACCCTGGAAATACGAAGTTCCGGTAACGCTATCTCGGATATACTATTCATCAATTCATGGAAAGGGTCTAAGATCGATGAAAATTCAATTGCTTTTAGTGAGCCCTCCAGCCCGATAATAAAAAAATGCAGAAAAGAATTGGACGAATATTTTCAGGGATCCAGAAAGCATTTCACGGTTCAAATACAAATGAATGGTACGGATTTCCAAAAAAAAGTATGGACTGCCCTATGTGAAATACCGTATGGAAGAACAATTAGTTACCTTGAACTTAGTAAAAGAATCGGGGATACAAAGGCTATTCGTGCAGTAGGCACTGCAAACGGGAACAACAAAATCAGCATTATAATACCCTGTCATCGTGTAATCGGCAGCGATGGCAGCCTGGTGGGATATGGCGGCGACCTGTGGCGAAAAAAATGGCTGCTGGAGCATGAGGCCAAATTTGGGAATGGCCTTCAATCTTTATTTTAAATTATCCTCCCCAAATGATAAAGGTAAAAGCTTATCCGCTTTATCCACAACATAAACCTCTCCTTCCAGCCCGCTTAGAATAAGCCTTATAGGCCTTTGTGTCCGGCTCTCATATTCAACAA
>CAZKPH010000098.1:0-8023 GCA_964554605.1 uncultured Ferruginibacter sp. | reverse complement strand
ACTGGATGTTGTATCACCTGTTGACGGAACTTTATTGACAACGGTTCCTTTGTCTGCTCAGGCAGATCTTGATGCGGCTATAGCTGCGGCAAAAGCAGCATTTCCTGCATGGAGTAAAACCCCTATAAAGGAAAGGGTACAGGTGTTTTTCAAATATAAATATTTGTTGGAGAAACATTTACCGGAGTTGGCAGCTTTATGTAGTGAAGAGAATGGAAAGACATACGGGGAATCTGTTGCAGAAATTGAAAAGAGTATTGAATTGACAGAATTCGCTACATCCTTGCCGCAATTAGTTACGGGAGAGGTATTGGAAGTGAGCCGTGGTGTTGAATGCCGTACTGAGCATGTTCCTTTGGGTGTTGTGGCATCAATTGTGCCGTTTAATTTTCCTAGTATGGTTCCTAATTGGACATTGCCTAATGCGCTTGCGCTGGGTAATTGTATGATTATAAAACCATCAGAAAAAGTGCCCTTAAGCTGTGGGCGCCTGGCCGAATTACTGAAAGAAGCCGGATTGCCGGATGGAGTGTTTAATATTGTACATGGTGATGTTGAAATTGTGAATGCCATTTGTGATCATCCGGGTATTGAAGCTGTATCTTTTGTGGGTTCAACCCGGGTGGCTAAGATTGTTTATCAACGTGCTACGTCTAACTATAAACGCTGCCTGGCTTTGGGGGGTGCTAAAAACCATATTATGGTGTTACCGGATGCGATTCCTGCTATGACTGCACAAAATATTGCAGCAAGTATGAGTGGTTGCGCAGGCCAACGTTGTATGGCTGCAGGAGCTATGGTGGGTGTTGGGGACATTGATCATATTGTTGAAAAAATATGTGATGAGGCTAAAAAAATAATTCCTGGTGAAAACCTGGGAGCTGTGATTAATAAAGCGTCTCAGGAGAGAATTGAAAAATATATTACTGATGCTGAAAAGCAGGGGGCAAAAGTTTTGGTAGACGGAAGAAATACGGTTGTCAAAGGAAAGGAAAAGGGAACTTATGTTGGGCCTACTGTGATTGATTATGTTACACCCGATATGGCTATTGCACATGAGGAAGTATTCGGGCCGGTCATCTCTATCATACGTACAAAGAACGTGGAGGAAGCATTGACGATTGAGAATGCTAACCCTTACGGAAATGCAGCAAGTGTTTTTACACAAAATGGTGGTATGGCTCGTTATATAATAGATAAGGCGAGTGCGGGAATGATTGGTGTAAATGTAGGGGTGCCTGTACCGAGGGAGCCTTTCAGCTTTGGGGGGTGGAATGAAAGTAAATTTGGAGTGGGGGATATCACGGGGAAAAGCTCTATCGCTTTCTGGACGAAAATTAAAAAATCCACTACGAAGTGGAATCCGGAAGCCGGAATTAACTGGATGAGTTAAGATGCCGTATTTAAAACAGAATTCAACGATACATTTAATAAATAAATTGAAATGAGTACAACAGATATTTTAGAAAAAGCAAAACAGTCTTCTACTGTTGCGGAAGACGAAAGATCGATAATTGTAAAAAACAATCTCGATTATACTTTGTTTTCCTGGAGCAAACAAAAGGGCTTGAATCCTATTGCTGTAAAAAAAGCTAAAGGTGTTTACTTGTATGATTATAATGGCAAAAAGTATATTGATTTTTCTTCCGGGCTGGTGAATATGAATATCGGCCACGGCGATCAGCGTATTACGGATGCTGTTGTAAAACAAATGCAGGAAGTTGCTTATGTTACGCCTTCTTGTGTTACCAGCGTGAGAGGGGAACTTGGGAAAAAACTGGCTGAAATTTGCCCTGGGGATCTTAATAAATCATTTTTTACACTTTGTGGAGCAACATCTATTGAAAATGCAATTAAGCTTGCCCGTTTGTATACCGGTAGGCATAAAATAATCAGCCGGTACCAGGCATATCATGGCGCTACTATGGGGGCCATGAGTGCCAGCGGCGATCCACGGAGGATTCCTGTTGATACCCAGCAGGCTCCGAATTTTGTGCATATAGACATTCCTTACCTCTATCGTTGGCCATACGGAGAAGAAAACCTGTTGACGGAGGCTGTAGCACAGTTGGAAAGGGTCATTGCCTATGAGGGGCCGGGTAATATTGCTGCAATATTATTGGAAGGCGAATCGGGTACATCTGGTTGCCTGCATTACCCGAAAGGGTACCTGAAAGTTGTCAGGGAGATATGTAATAAGTTTGGCATATTGCTCATCATGGACGAAGTAATGAGTGGCTTTGGCCGGACTGGTAAATGGTTTGGTTTTCAAAATCATGGGATTGTTCCTGATATGATTGTAATGGCTAAGGGGCTTACTTGTGGGTATATACCTTTGGGCTGTTTGCAGGTAAGTGATAAAATTGCCGCAAAATTTGATGATGTTGTACTTGCCCTTGGGCTGACGTATTCCGCCCATGCTGTTAGTTGTGCCGCCGCTTTAGCTACTTTGAAGGTTTATGAAGATGACCACCTGATTGAAAAAGCGGTTGACACGGGAAAGTACATCGAACAGCAGATTGAGTTGCTAAAACAAAAACATCCATCAATAGGTGATTTCAGAAATACAGGATTACTGGGCTGTATCGAGTTGGTAAAGAACAAAGCGACGAAAGAGCCGATGGCTCCTTTTAATGCCAAACCCGATGAAATGGCGATTATGAATAAAGTGGCTGCCAGGATACACGAGCTGGGCATGTACACATTTGTGCGTTGGGGTTATATATTCATTGCGCCGCCATTGACAATAACTAAAGAAGAAGTAGATGAAGGGCTTGCAATTATCAGCCAGGCGCTGACAATTGCTGATGAGCATGTTAGCTAAGTTGCTGCCGTATTTTTTGTAACTTTAATTAAACTAACTGAATGCCTGATGAAGTGCATATAAGATCGTCTTCTTTATACAATAAAGACCTGGCTCCTACAGATAAAAAAATGCATCGGTGGGGGACATGGAATTATGCGGCTTTATGGATCAGTATGAGTTTGTGCATACCTACTTATATGCTTGCCAGTTCCCTTATTGAGGGGGGCATGAACTGGAAGCAGGCAATATTCACTATTTTTCTCGGCAATACAATTGTGTTGTTGCCTATGATCTTAAATGGGCATGCCGGTACAAAGTATGGTATTCCTTTCCCTGTTTTTGCAAGAGCAAGCTTTGGTGTTATGGGTGCCAATATCCCGGCGCTGCTTAGGGCTATTGTTGCCTGCGGCTGGTTTGGAATACAGGCCTGGATTGGAGGTAAGTCAATTTATTTTCTGATAAAAGTATGGAAGCCTGCTTTATCCGATACGCTAATTAATGGATTATTGCCTGGTTTTTTGCCCCTGACCTGCTTTCTACTATTTTGGGTGCTGAATATGTTCATTATTTACCTTGGCATTGAGAGCATTCGCAAGCTTCTTATATTTAAAGCATTCTTTTTACCCTTGGCGGCATTAGCGTTGCTTTCTTGGGCAATACTGGCTACAAATGGTCTCGGGGCAATTCTGAAGCAACCTTCTGGTTTCAAAGATACTGCCTCATTCCTGCGTTTCTTTTTTCCCGCCCTCACCGGAATGGTTGGTTTTTGGGCAACATTATCGTTGAATATTCCGGACTTTACACGGTATGCTAAAAGCCAGAAAGCACAGATCAATGGACAGGCTTTGGGCCTGCCTGCTTCTATGACTTTTTTTGCCTTTGTCGGTGTTGTGGTTACTTCCGCTACTACAATGGTTTTTGGTACCACTATTTGGGACCCTGTTGTATTGGCGGGGAAGTTCAGTAGTAAGATAATCGTCAGTTTTGCAATGATAGCAATTGCCATATCTACTCTGGCAACCAATATCGCCGCCAATATCGTCAGCCCGGCAAATGATTTTGCGAATCTGGCTCCGTCAAGGATCAGTTTTAAAACAGGAGGGTATATAACCGGTATTTTAGGGCTACTTATTTTGCCGTGGAAACTTGCTGAAGACCCGGGAGGGTATATCTTTACATGGCTGGTCGGTTATTCCAGCTTATTAGGCCCTATCGGGGGTATTATGATAGCAGACTATTTTTTTATTCGTCGCAGGCAACTGGTTGTAGATGAACTTTACAAAGAGAAAGGAGTATATACATATTGGCGGGGATTTAATATTATGGCTGTTATTGCTTTATTAGCCGGTATTGTACCTAACATTCCGGGTTTTCTGCTTCAGGTTAAACTGATTGGTGAAAATGTATTACCCGTCTGGTTGACACAATTATATCATTATGCATGGTTTGTCGGTTTCTTAATTAGCGGCGTACTTTATCTGATATTGATGAAGGGCAAGCAAGGTAAACATTAATTCATTCATTTAAATAATTTTTTACCATGTCTATTCTTATTAAAAACGGAGATATCATTACAGCATCAGACAGCTATAAAGGTGATATCTTTATAGAGGGGGAAAAGATCGTTGCTGTTGGAAAAGAAATTGCCATAAACGCAGATCAGGTTATAGATGCTAATGGGCTTATGGTATTCCCTGGGGCTATAGATCCGCATGTGCATCTTGAAATGCCCTTTATGGGTACTTTTTCCAGTGATAGTTACGAAACTGGTACACGTGCGGCACTTTACGGTGGTACAACTACGGTAATTGATTTCATTTTACAAAAACAAGGCCATTCTTTGTACGAAGCATATAATGAGTGGTCAGGACGTGCGGGGGGCAATGCCGTAGGTGATTATAGTTTTCATATGGCTGTAACGGATTTTAACGAGAATACCCGGAACGAGATTGTTGATCTTGTTGAAAAAGAAGGCATCACTTCTTTCAAAATGTTCATGGCATATAAAGGCTCGTTGATGATCGATGATAAACAACTGGTAGGCCTGATGAATGAAGTGAAGAAAAGGGGTGGCATGGTTACCGTCCATGCTACTAATGGCGATATGATCGATTTTCTTATTGCCAAACATCGTTCGGAAGGCAAACTTGCTCCGTTGTATCACTATTTGTCTCAACCAGAGGTAACAGAAGCAGAGGCTTCCGGAAGGTTTGCAGGTATAGCCGGATATACAGGGTGTCCGGGATATATTGTACACATGACCTGCGAAGGCGCACTCAATGCGGTGAGAAATAATAACCGTAATAATCAAAAAGTTTTTGCCGAAACCTGTATACAATACCTGGTGTTGGATGCCTCTTTATATGAAATGGATTTTGAAGGTGCGAAGTGGGTAATGAGTCCTCCCTTACGGGAAAAGAAAGACCAGGCAGCATTGTGGTCGGGAATCAATCAGGGGCTGATTCAGGTTGTGGCTACAGACCATTGCCCTTTTACCTGGGAACAGAAGCTCATGGGGAAAGGAGATTTTTCTAAGATACCTAACGGACATCCGGCGATAGAGCACAGAGTGGAACTGCTTTATAGCGAAGGAGTACACAAAGGGAAGATCACCGCCAATAAATTTGTAGAAGTATTATCTACTAATCCGGCAAAAATATTTGGCATGCATCCGCAAAAGGGTTGCATTGCGCCTGGTTCGGATGCGGATATCGTTTTGTTTGATCCTAATGAAGAGCACGCTATCAGTGCCGCCACACATCACATGAATACCGATTACTCCGGTTATGAAGGTTGGAAAGTAAAAGGAAAAGTAAAGAAGGTTTTTCTCCGGGGTATGCTGGCAATTGATAATAATGAATGTAAACTGGCAAAAGGGCACGGGCGTTATATAAAAAGGAATAAAGTTTCCCAGATCATATAAAGAAAAACACCTTATCGCAATGCTGCGGTAAATGTATGAATTGTTTGCTGTACAAAGGAAGTAAAAATATTGTACACCAAAATTTATTTAAATGACACGTATTATCAGGTCCGCATTAATACAAATGAGCCTTCCCAAAACAGAAGGAGAGGGCTCCATTGAGGAAATAAAGGAAGCAATGTTACAAAAGCACATCCCCCTTATTGAAGAGGCGGGCAAACAAGGTGTTCAGGTACTTTGCTTTCAGGAAATATTCAATACACCGTATTTCTGTCCAGGACAGGATACTAAGTGGTATGCCAGCGCCGAAGCTATTCCCGGCCCAACCGTTGAAAGAATGCAGGAGTATGCCCGCAAATACAGTATGGTAATTATTGTACCGATTTATGAGAAAGAACAGCCGGGCGTTTTGTATAATACAGCTGTTGTTATTGATGCCGACGGCAGCATACTTGGCAAATACCGAAAGAATCATATCCCGCATACAGGCGGGTTTTGGGAAAAATTCTTCTTCAAGCCCGGCAATCTTGGGTATCCGGTATTTCAAACCCGCTATGCTAAGATTGGTGTTTATATCTGTTACGACAGGCATTTCCCCGAAGGGGCAAGATGCCTTGGTATCAATGGCGCAGAGATTGTCTTTAACCCTTCGGCAACTACATCCGGCCAATCGCAGTACTTGTGGAAACTTGAGCAACCTGCCCATGCCGTAGCAAACGGGTATTATATGGGCTGTATTAACCGGGTAGGTGAAGAAGCTCCCTGGCATCTCGGAAAGTTCTATGGGTCTTCCTATTTTGTTAATCCTTTAGGGCAAATTATTGCTTGTGCCTCTGAAGATAAAGATGAACTTCTTATTGCAGACCTGGATATGGAAGTTATAGATCAAATCAGGAATAAATGGCAGTTTTACAGAGACAGAAGGCCGGAAACCTATACAACCATTACACAATTATAATCATCTGACAAACCATAAAATCAGAATCTAAAACTAACATTGACTATATGATTAAAAACAATCGCTTAACCCCAGAGCAGTATAAACATAATTTCAGCGATATTCATCCCCCCTTCGAAACGCAGGACGGGGCATTGGTTGCAGCCAATCGTTGTTTATTTTGCTATGATGCTCCTTGTACAAAGAGTTGCCCGACAAGTATTGATGTTCCTAAGTTTATCAAACAAATATCTACAGGGAATATTAAAGGTTCCGCTCATACCATTTTAAGCAGTAATGTATTGGGTGCAAGCTGCTCCAAAGTATGCCCGGTTGAAAAACTTTGCGAAGGTTCCTGTGTTTATAACCTTTTGCACGAAGAACCCGTGAGCATTGCAAGGCTGCAGCGTTATGCTACGGAAACAGCATTGCGGAACAACTGGCAGCTTTTCAAGCGCAAAGGCGTTTCGGGAAAGAAAGTTGCAGTGGTTGGGGCCGGCCCTGCCGGATTAAGTTGCGCACACATGCTTAGCCGTGAGGGTATAAATGTTACTATATACGAAAAGGAAAGTAATGGCGGCGGATTGATGACATACGGTATTGCCGCTTATAAAGTAACACCGCAGTTTTGTAAAGACGAGGTGGAATATATCGCAGGTATAGGAGGTATTGATATTCGCTACAATCAGGAACTGGGCAAGGATATTCAACTTTCCAGCCTGCAAAAAGAATACGATGCGGTTTTTCTTGCAATAGGTGTAGGAATGGCAAGGCAATTGGGCATATCCGGCGAGCAGGCAGAAGGAGTGATAGATGCCATCAGGTTTATTTATGAGTTAAGAAGCAACAATTTTGATAAAATAGCAGTTGGCGATAAGGTAGCAGTAATCGGAATGGGTATGACTGCCATTGATGCAGCAACACAGTCAAAACGCCTCGGTGCCAAAGAAGTTACACTGGTATACAGGCGTACCGAAGCAGAAAAGCCTTGTACCGATGTGGAGCTGGATATTGCAAAACTAGATGGGTGCAATATCATCTGGCTTGCTGCACCCAAAGAAATACTAACAGAAAACGGGAAGGTCAGTGGTTTAGTCTGCAGCCAGATGGAACTGGGCGAACCCGATGCCAGTGGAAGGAGAGCCCCGGTGGATACGGGCAAAACCTTCGTCCTTGAAGTGGATATGATCATAAAAGCTACCGGGCAGATTCCTTATGAAGCCTTTGTTAGCGCTAATAAGATCGATAACCGTGCCGGAAAGATCATTATAGGCAATGGCACAACAACAAACCTTAAAGGCGTATTTGCCGGAGGCGATTGTGTGAATGGAGGGAGGGAAGTTGTAGATGCAGTACA